>CALHIC010000119.1 GCA_938030845.1 uncultured Oribacterium sp.
GAACCAACGTACTTCTTTGGGATTACAACAAGACAACGCCGGATGCTACGGCAGTTTGGAACTTGGAAAAGCAGGCTGACGGTAGCTTTTTGGTAAAGAATCAGTACAATAATCAGTACTTGGATGTGGTAGCAGATAGCCTTTATGATCAAGTCAACATTTTGACCTGGGAGAAGCACAATAAGCCCAGTGAGCAATGGTATGTGGTGGCCAATGGAGACGGAACCTATCGTTTTGTAAATAAGGGCTCCGGAAAAGTGGTGGATATTACCGGCGGATTGACGGCGAATGGCACCAATGTTCAGCAGTATCTTTGGCACGGACATGACGCGCAAAGATTCTACTTGGACAGATACCCTGCGGCAGTGTATTATAATGTCACATTCAAGGGAATGAACGGAGAAAACTTATCTACCCAGAGAGTAGAAAAAGGAGAAAATGCAAGCTATCCTTCAGCTCCGGTTGTACAGGGATATGAATTTACCGGCTGGGATAAGGACGCAAGAAATGTGCAGGGAAATATAACTATTACGGCACAGTATAAAAAGAAGGCACAGACCGGTGGCAGTAGCAGCAGTTCTTCAAGCGGCTCCTCCGGTAGCTCTTCCGGTGGAGGCAGCAGTTCTTCCGGTGGTGGCGGAGGCAGCAGTTCCGGCAGTAGTAAGCCTTCAGGCGGAGGAAGTGGATCTTCCGGTGGCGGAAGCAGTTTCTCAGGCAGTTCCTCCGGTAGCGGTTCTTCCAGCGGCGGTGGAGGCGGTGGAAGCTCCTCCGGTGGCTTCGGAAAGCCCAGCGTTAGCGGTGGAAATGTAGGACAGGTTCTGGGTGTAGAGCGTTCATTAGCAGGCGGACAATGGATGCAGGACGGAACCGGCTGGTGGTATAAAAAGCTAGACGGAAGCTATCCCAAGAATAACTGGGGAAATGAAGATTACAACGGTAAGACATATTGGTATTACTTCCTGGATTCCGGCTATATGGCAACCGGCTGGATCGAGCTAAATGGCAGCAAATATTATCTCTTCCCCAACTCCGACGGTTGGAAGGGAAGAATGGTAACAGGCTGGCAGTGGATTGACGGCTATTGTTACTATTTGGAAGAAGGAGGAGCAAACCAGGGAAGACTTTATCGTAATGAACAAAAAGACGGTTATCAATTATAGTGAAGGTCGATGGACTGTAAATGGAAAGCCGGTAAAGAGATAAGATTTACCGGGGAACTGATACCGGCGGTGGCTTTTTTGCTACCGCTGGTATTGTGGTAAAAAGATAGGGTAAAACTTAAAGCTTCAAAGAAGCCGATTTACTCGGAATTAGAGGGGGAAAATGATGAACTCTTCCAATTTTTCACAGGAGCAACAGGAAAACGGCGGAGCTGCCGGAAGTGCAGGACAAGCTGAAAACACCGGAAAAGCAGGAAACACCGGTAATACCGAAAATACCGGAAACGGCCGTTACAAACTCATGCAGTATTTGCCATTTTTCGTGTTGTTTGTGGCGATACTGCTTCTTTTTCTCATGTTCTTACAGAGAAAGTCTAATGCCGTAGGGAAGGAGGAAGCATTTTCTTCGGATTATAGTAGAGCCTATGGCTCCTATCTTGCCCACTTGGAAGAAAAGGGAGAGGCCATTTCTTCGTATGTTTGGCAGTACGGCGGCCAGGATACAGAGGATGCAGGGGAGGAAGCAGAGCATAAAGAGGGGAAAACAGTCTTGCTTTGGGATATTTTCGGTGACGATACCCCGGAGCTACTTTACATAGAGGGAAACAGTGGTAAGGAAGACGGCAGGGTAAGTCAGGCAGATTTACAGGTGTACAGCTTTACAGGGGGAAGACTTGAGCCCCTTTGCACCATGGACAGTCTGGATGTTTTCGCAGGTGGCGGTGTGAACTATACCCTGTTTCAAATTCAAGGAGAAAAAACGCTCTATCTCTATCGGGAGGAGTATGACGGGAAAATGTTGGAACGGCTTTATCGTTTGAATAACGGCAGTCTTCCTCTAAGCTTTGAAGAAATCGCCAGTCATTCCTATGAAGCCTTTGGCGGTGAAGACGCGGGAGAGGAAGCCGGGGAAAATGTCGGGGAATCAGTCGGAGAAACGGCCGGAGAAGGTAGTTCCGGACAATATATGCTACACGGAAAAGAAGTCAAGGAACAGGATTACTTGACCCTTTGGGAAGGATTGAAGAAGAAACAATCCCACATACTTCTTAGCAACGGCAAAAACAGCAAGTTTGAGGATTCTCAGGACACTGTAGATGTAATGCAAAAAACTGAAGATAAAGCTTCGAATACTTTGGATGAGTCTCAGAAGCCTGAAAATCAGCCTGAGAAATCTACTGATTCCTCAGAAAATGCTGCAAAAGAACAGAAGAACAGCAAGAATCAGCCGTTGACATCTTCTATAAAAAATATAGCTCTATCCTATAATGAAGCCCTGTTCTTCCTACAAGGACAGATTTTAAAGGAAGGGGATGATTCCGACATTCTTCTGGAAAGTCTTCCGGATTCTCTATTGCTTAGCATTTTGGAAAATCTGGAGCAGGGAAGCCCCTCCACTGGCGAAGTAAAAAATATGGAAATCCTTTCTGTGAAGAAGGAAAAAACGGCTTATCGCATTTTACTCAAATTTAGCAGTGAAGCCTTTCCGGAAGAGCAATATCGCTCCTGCCTTA
>CALHIC010000120.1 GCA_938030845.1 uncultured Oribacterium sp.
GCAAGTACCGACGGGCTCAGACTACCCCTCATTTAGACCTATATTGCCGAAAACCTATTTATTTATTTTGATTTTTACAGCCCCTTTAATTTGTAACGAGTACCGCCGGCATAGCGTTCGGTATCTTATTTGTCGAGTAATAGTTTTTAACTGCTATTATCTGCTTTTACTTCAGATATTCTTTGAAAAAGCTTTCCATCTTGTCAAACGGAATAGCATTCTTTCCGCCTCCGTCATACAAATCCGTATGCGCCGCATCCGGTATAATCAGCAGTTCTTTATTCTCCCCCTTAAGCAACTTAAAAGTATCCCTACTCATATAGCAAGAATGTGCCTTCTCCCCATGAACCATGAGGACTGCACTATCAATTTCTCCTGCATAGGTAAAAAGTCTGGTATTCATTAGGGATGTACCGGAAGATGCATTCCATCCTTCATTGGAATTTAAAGATCTTGCATGATATCCGCGAGGAGTTTTGTAGTAATCATGATAATCCTTTACAAAGAAAGGAGCATCTTCCGGAAAAGGATCTACTACGCCACCCTGTCTGGCATTATTTCCCTTTCTAAAATCCTCTGTTCTCTGAGCACTGATTGCTTCACGAGCCTTCTTTCTGTCCTCCTTATTGTCAGCGGAGTCAAAATATCCGTTTCCGGCAATTCGTGACATATCATACATGGTGGAGGTCATGGTTGATTTAATTCTTGTATCCAGACAGGCAGCTTGTAAAGCCATACCACCCTATCCACAAATACCGATAATTCCGATTCGTTCAGGATCAACATTTTCCTGTACAGAAAGGAAATCCACTGCTGCCTGAAAATCTTCTACATTGATGTCAGGAGAATTCATCGCTCTGGGATATCCCCCCGATTCTCCTGTAAAAGAAGGATCAAATGCAATAGTAAGAAATCCTCTCTCTGCTAAAGTCTGTGCATAAAGACCTGAGGATTGCTCTTTGCATGCACCGAAGGGACCACTTACCGCAATGGCAGGAAGCTTGCCTTTCGCATTCTTCGGTACATATAGATCTGCTGCAAGAGTGATACCGAAATGGTTTGGAAAAACAACCTTGCTATGATTTACCTTATCGCTTTTTGGAAATACCTTATCCCACTCTTTTACTAAATTCAGCTCTTCTGTCTTAAACATATTCCTTCCTCCTTTTTCTTCTTTCCTTCGACAACCCTATACTTCCCTTTGACAAGCCCACTATAATCTCTTTTCTGTTGTTTTGCTAATGGTTATAATGAATATCACGATATTCTATTTTTTTATATCGTTGGATTCTATATGCTGGAAAGGAAAATCCTTATGGATATTAAAAATTTACGCTATTTTCTTGCTGTTGCCCGGGAAGAAAGCAAGTTTCCCGATCCTTCAAAAAATAAGGCACCTACCACTAATAGACAGCGGTCATTTCCCTTGTGAAAAAACAAGGTTGCGATAAGAAAGGCACGAAATAGCATATTCTAATCACTCTTCTTGACAAATGTGATTAGAATGATTAGAATGATTAGTAAGAGTAGAGAAATTAGAAATTAAAGCGAGCAGAAAAAGCAAAGTAAATTAAATAGATTGAATTGAAATATAAATTAGAGCATCTTGAGAAAGTGGAAGGTGATGAAATGAAGTTTCAAGAATCAGAAACTGTCGAACTAAAATCAATCGTACAAGATGATATCAAAAAAGAAATTATTGCTTTTGCCAACTGTAACGGGGGGACTATCTATGTCGGAATAACAGATCAAGGAGAAATTATTGGCGTAGAAAATGCAGATGACTCAGCGTTACAAATCTCCAACATGGTCAGAGACAGTGTTAAACCGGATGTCACCATGTTCATCCACTATGAGACACTGGAACTGGAGGGAAAATCCGTTATCGCAGTCCATGTCCAAAGAGGGACCAACCGTCCATACTATCTAGCAAAAAAAGGACTACGGCCTGAAGGAGTCTATGTAAGGCAAGGATATTCTTCCGTTCCTGCAAGCGATACTGCCATCCGGCAAATGATTAAGGAAACCGATGGTGACAGTTTCGAAGAGATGCGTTCCCTAAATCAAACCTTAAGCTTTGATGCCCTAAAGCAGGAATTTAAAACGCGTAAGATTTCTTTCGCACAGGCCCAAATGCAAACACTCCACATGCAGTCCGCCGACAAGCTTTATACAAATCTTGCCCTACTACTCTCCAATCAATGTCCCTACTCTATTAAAGTTGCCGTTTTTGAAAGCGGTACGGAAACTATCTTTAAAGATCGTAGAGAGTTTTCCGGTTCCCTTATGCAACAGCTTCATGATGTATACGACTATATCGACCTTCACAACCAAGTACATGCCAGCTTTGATAAATTGCTGCGGATTGATAATCGGGATTATCCGGAAGTGGCCGTCCGGGAGGCACTGCTCAATTCCTTGATACACCGAGACTACGCCTTCCATGCCGCTACCCTTATCAGTATTTATCCGGATCATATGGAGTTTGTGACTCTTGGCGGCCTACCCACAGGATTGGAACTTGCGGATATCAAATTAGGGATTTCCGTTTGCCGAAACCCTCATCTTGCCAATGTATTCTATCGTTTGCAATTAATAGAAGCCTATGGAACCGGCATTAAAAAAATCATGGACAGCTACTTTGGAAAATGGAAACAGCCCTCCATTATCTGTAGCAATAATGCCTTTAAAATCATCCTTCCCAACACCAATGCAGGACAAATCGTAAAAGAGGACAGTGTCATCTATTCTGTAGCTCCTTATTCTGTAGCGCCCTTCCCTGCACTGCCCTCCCCTGAGGAGCAAATCCTGCAAATCCTTTCCAGACAAAAAGAAATCACCAGAAAGGAAGTGCAAGAGCTATTGGAAGTCAGCCAATCTACTGCAGGCCGCATTCTAAAAACCATGGTGGATCGGGGTCAGATTATAAAACTGGGGGGTAGTCTTACCACACGCTACAGAGCAGTACAGTAAGATATTTTTGAATCCATTTGAACTGCCGCTAAATCTTATTTATCTATAGCAAGCACTAAAGGCGGGACGCATTTCTTCAATAAGCCGGCGGGACAATCCGCAAGCTGTAGCTTGCTTCTCCCAGTTTTCTTTTACAACAGTCAGAATATCTTTTGCGTAGGTCGTTGCATCCGTCTCGGAAATTCCAAATCGGACAGCCGTCTGTATTACAAGGTCAATGTTGATGCTATTATCCTCTTCGTCAACATTTAAAGATAACTCATCCCCATAGGGAATCGGATTTACATCGTAAAGAGGTGAAAGCCTCCAGCCATTTTTTGTGAAAATGAAAGCATGGTTTCGTAGATGATCATCCGTGTTACTAACAGCCATATTAAAAACAATACGTTTCCATAGTTCAATCAAATCTTGCTTTGGCTGCACGCCATAGGATTTTATAAAAGCAGCAATATCCAGATAACTTGTCCCGTCTGCAGCAGAAGCTCCATCTGTTTTTCCAAGCAACGTCATAGCAGAAGCGAAGTGTATTCGCTTACTCAAAATACGATCAAAGCGCTTAACCAAATAGGTGCTTCCAAGATTGGAAAATTTTTCAAGTTTTGCCTCCGGAACATGTAGTCCACAGAGCTTCGCCAAATCATGTGTTACCATCTCCCATGCTCCGGTATCATTTTCATCATTCTTGGAAGGGAATTTTGCAATCCAAAGCTGTTCTTTCGGATCTATCACAGTAGCTTTTGGTCTGGCACCGCCAAGAGATGAGCCTGGTCTTATTAGTTGGTTTAACCATTTTTCAGATAAAGCAGTATCCTCATTTTCAAAATTTCTGGAAGCTTCCTCTAACGTCCGAAGACTTGTCCAAGGCGGTGCAGCTGTTTCTTTATCATCTGAAAGGAAGGCCCCATTGGTCTCTGTTTTAAATCGAATTCCTCCCAGTCTCATCTCATCATATACTCCCAATAGATAATCGCTGTCATAGAGTTTAGCCGGTTTACGACCTTCCTTTTCTGCCAATATTCTTTCGCGTTTATTCATAAGAACACGCCCCCAACGGTCGGGAGAAGAATCTGAAAATAGTCCAAAAATCGCTTTGCCGAAGGGATATTGTCTTCCGGAATATGGCATAAGTTCAGGATCCAATGTGATTTTTAGTGAGGTCTTTTTGAGCCACTCTCTGTCATATTCAAAGGAATAAGACTCCCCGCCCTTTAAGCTATTAACATAGAGGATTCCCATTAGTGTTGGATTCTGCATGCTAAAGTCATCGTAGACGAAAATTGTCTTTTCTTTAGATACCACTATTTATTCCTCCTTGGTGCACGCTTTCTTGTTACCAGATTCAAATCTTGAATTTGCCTACCAAGCGCATCATCCTTTGCAAGCAGTAGAAGATCTTTATCAAGATTGTTTAGAGCATGCAAAACTGCCGCATAGATTCCCATTGCTACGGATGGATCCCCTTTTTCAACCTTCCATAAAGATGCCCGGCTGATTCCGGCACGTTCTGCGGTCAGCTCCGAAGATAGGCACCGTCTGAGTCTGGCAAGCTTAATCTGCTCACCCATGGTTTTTAGTATTTCTTCTGTACCCGGAAGTATGTTATATGCCGCTTTCCTCATCTAATGCACTCCATTTAATATTTATTATTATAGACTATATGTATTATTTCGTTGATATTAGTATACATTATAATATGGTAATTTCAAATAGAACTTTTGAATTGCAAACAGAAAACAAAGAATACCTACTCATACAAAAAAAGAGCTGCAAAAATCAAAAATTGTTTTGATTTTTACAACTCTTTTAGCTTACTAGCCTAATTCTCCCAGCATCTGCTCAGGGTTATCCGCAGCTTTTACCTTGTCAAACGCCTTTACAATCTTTCCATTTTCATCAATCAAATAAGTGGTACGAACCACGCCCATATAGGTCTTACCGTAGTTCTTTTTCTCCTGCCATACATCATAGGCCTGAATTGCCGCAAGCTCCGGATCCGCAAGCAGGGTAAAGGGCAGTCCGTATTTCTCTTCAAACTTCTTGTGGGAAGCCACGCTGTCCTTACTGACGCCCAGAACCACAGCACCCTTCTCTGTGAACTGGGGATATCGTTCTGCAAAGCCGCAAGCCTGCTTCGTGCAACCGGCGGTATTGTCCTTTGGGTAGAAGTATAAAATGACCTTCTTTCCTCTATACTCTGACAGAGAGTGCATGTTTCCATTCTGATCCGGCAATGTAAAATCCGGTGCCTTTGTTCCAACTTCCAACATAGTAATCCTCCTTTAACAGTGGTTTGTGTCTGAATAAAAAGATGCTACATGAATCATTAGCTTATCTCTCCTTTTGAGAGTAATAAGCTTTAGTAATATAAACCATTAAAACATTTATAGTTCTATTTTTATACCCTTATTTCGCAAGTTTTCTATACACTCGAGCAGATATTCCCCATTATGCTCTTTGTAAATTGGACTTTCTATCATTTTTTCTTCAAGATTATCGTATTTTTCTGCTGTCTTTCCTCTATAATTTTTATCTCTCCACTCTTCAGAAACCTTATACCCTCTTTTTTCCATTTCATCCATAACTAAAGAATGAAAGATAAATAAGTGATATGGAGAATAGGAAAATGTATAATCTACTGTTTTATGCTTCTTATTCCACCCATTCCCTCTAAGGGCACAGCACTCTCTATGTTGTCCAAGAAGCTGATTTTTCGGCAATAAGGGAATCAGTTGCTCATGCCATAGTCTCATTAATTTTCTCCTGTTAATAAAGTGGATTCTTGCAAATATTTGTTGGGATATTTCTTTAGTAAAGCGTTAAGATATTGAATCACAGCTTCCTGACTATTTTCCCCTTTCATATATTCTTCTAATATCTCAAATAATCCTTGTTTTTCCGTTTCACTTGCGTCTTTTTTGAAATATCCCCATACATGAAGAATGGCATTGTTAAAATCTTTTTTACTTTCTTTTAGATTCCTTGCATTTTGTATTTTTTCCTGTAGATATGCAATATCCACTTCCTTTTCTTTCAAATACTCTCGGATATCCAGATATGCCTTATGGGATTTACTCAGCACATTATATTTATTTTTTGCCCAAAGCTCTTCACATTCTTTTTTGATATTCTTGTGCTGCACTTTATGCCCTCTTTCAAAATATTCTAAATATCAATCTATGAAATGATAATACAACTGCTTTACACATAATCTCTTACTCTTGCACACACTCAAACTCTGTTGTAAAAACAAAAATTGCAGCAACGAATCTCTCTAATCATTGCTGCAAGAACGAATG
>CALHIC010000121.1 GCA_938030845.1 uncultured Oribacterium sp.
GGTGTATACCTGATTTGGCACAACTTCTACTACCAAGTACCCAAAAGTAGACGGACACTCCTCTACTTTTCCTTCACTGTTCTCTAAGAGAAAAGAAAGAGAATCCGTAATAGAATTTTCTTCCTCATCCATTAACATAAAGCCACTTTGTATTCTTTCTTCCCCATAGGCTATACTGCTTGCCCACAAGCCTAACAGCGCACAAAAAATCAACAGTTTTCCTACAAACTTTGTCTCCATTTCATTCACTCCTTTGTTATTTTGCACAAATGTTTTTATAAGCTTAATGAATAAAATATAATTTTTCAATGGTATAGCTTCATTTTTTATAAGTCTTGCTATCTTATTTGCCTTTCCTATGAATCTCTGTTATGATAAAAATAATAAAATTTCTTAATTTCGAAAGGAGACCTATGTATAAGCAGGAGCGGTATCTTTTTCGGGCGGCTACTGAAGAGGATATCCGAGAATTAGCAGCGATAGAAAAGATATGTTTTTCGGAAAATGAAGCCTGTAGCTATGAAGAGGTCAAAGACCGTGTTGAGAAAATACCGGAAGATTTTTTGATTGCCTTTGATCAGGTGAATAAAAAGATTGCCGGTTATATGAGCGGTATTCACTCCGGTTCTGAAGTCTTTTTGGATGAATTCTTCCGAAATGCCTCTTTACATGAGAAGGGAGCAAAGCATTGCTTTCTTTTAGGTCTGGAGGTTCGGCCGGAATACCAGGGAAAGGGCTTGGCCAGTCAGATAATGAATCGCTATATCGACATGGAGGAAAAGCGGGGTACGGAGAAGATTTTTCTTACCTGCCATACCCACTTCGTTCCTTTCTATAGCGGTTTTGGCTATGAGCATCTGGGAAAATCCCCCTCCACCTGGGGCGGAGAGAGCTGGGAGGATATGGTTTATATCCTGGCGTAATAAGCTAAGTTTTTATACAACAAAAAAGGAACCGCTAAAAAATCCCAAAAGTCTTCTATGCAATATAGGTCTGAAACGGGGCACGCTCTCGCTAGCTTCGCCACGTAGCGGTTACTAAGC
>CALHIC010000122.1 GCA_938030845.1 uncultured Oribacterium sp.
AAGGACTTTATACGGACTTGCTCATTTAAGAAATAAAATATATTAGAGATTTTGCAGGGAAGATATTATGAATGACATTATCAAAGACATTAGTAAAGACGTTACTAAAGACGTAATCAAAGACGTTATTATTAAAGAAGCTCTGCCGGAGGATGCGGAGGCAAGAATAGCCTATGCAAGGCAGGTGGGTTCGGAAACGGACAATTTATCCTTTGGAAAGGAAGGATTTCCAATTTCCGTAGAGGAAGAGCAGGAGGAAATTCGTAACTTTTCCAAGGATCCGAAATCTGTATGTTATTTCGCGTGGAAGAATGGAAAGCTTGTAGGAAGCGGGGAATTAAGGGCTTTTCCAAGGAGAATGAGCCATAGGGCAGAGCTGGGACTTACTGTGATAAAGGCGGAGTGGAATAGCGGTATTGGAACCAAACTGATGCAAAAGCTTATAGACTATGCCGGGGAAAATGACGTGGAGCTCATTAATCTGGAAGTGCGAGGGGACAACAGCCGCGCCATTCATTTGTATGAAAAATTCGGCTTTAAAAAAGTGGGAACTTTGCCGGCTTATTTTAAGATTGGGGAAGAATATATCGACTTTGACAGTATGGTGTTGGATTTAAGATAGAGTATGTGGAGAAAAACATGAGAACAGAACATATTGTCATAGAAGACTATACTCCGGAGTGGAAGACGGAGTTTCAAAAAATCGTTGCTTCCCTTGGAAATGAAATCTTGGCAAAAAGCCTTAGTATTGAACATGTTGGAAGTACCTCGGTGGAAAATTTAGCGGCAAAGCCGATTATTGATATGGATATTGTTATTCCGGATATGTCGGTCTTTCCTGAAATGAAAAGCCTGCTGGAAAAGAAGGGATACCGGCATGAAGGGAATCTAGGGATAGAGGGAAGGGAAGCATTTTCCTATGAAGAGAAACCGGAGTTCATGGTGCATCATTTGTATGTCTGTCCAATGGACTCTAAAGAGCTGAAGAGGCATATTGCTTTTCGAGATTATCTCCGTGCTCATCCTCATTTGGCAGAGGAGTATGCCGAAGTGAAAAGGGAAGCGGCCCGGTTGTATCCGAAGGATATAGACAAATATTTGGAGTACAAAGGAAAATTCATTGAAAGAGTTTATCTCCTATACGAAACCATTGGCCTTGAGGGAAAGTAGAAACATATGCTAAATATACTTCTTTGCTTACAGCGGAAAAATCAATTTACTTTTATGCTTGTTTTATATATTATATACAGCAAGAAAGTAAAAAAGGCGGTGATTGTATGACTGATTCTCAGAAAATTCTGGAACTTGCAAAACAGAATAATGCTGTTCTTACAACGGCCATGGTGGTTCATGCGGGATTTTCCAGAGGGAGTCTTCAGCATCTTGTAAAAAAAGGAGATTTAGAACGTTCCGGAAGAGGAGTCTATATATTACCGGAAGCGTGGGACGATGAATTTGTTAATTTGCAAACTCGCTATAAAAGGGGAATTTATGCCTTGGAAACAGCTCTTTTTCTCTGTGATTTGACGGATAGAACTCCTCTGAAGTTTCAAATGTTTTTTCCTGCTACTTATAATTTATCTAATCCTAAAAAGGATGGCATATTAGCTAAGGGGGCAAAGGAGCCCTTCATGTAGAGGAGAAGCTTAGACCGTATCTTGAGGTACTTCTATGAAAATCCTGCCGGAAAAGCTTTATTTGTCTATTGGAGATAAAGAGTCTAAAACAAGACATCCCATTTTAAAAACCATGCAGGAAAATACGGAAGAGCTGCTTTATCGCTCGAAATGTACTGAGCACTTTGAGCGAGAGATGCATCTTGTCCGGTAGGGTAAAGGCGGTAAAAGCAGGAGTATAAATAGAAAAGTAGGAGTAGGAGGAAAAATGTTAAATAGTAAAGGTTTTGATTTATGGGCGGATGATTATGACAAATCAGTCGGGCTCTCGGAAGAAGAGAATCGTTATCCCTTTGCTGGGTACAAAAAGATTCTGGGGGATATTTATAAAATCATAATGGAAAAGTCGGATGCAGTAGTTTTGGATCTCGGGTTCGGGACAGGTACGTTAACCACAAGACTATATGAGAACGGATGCACTATTTACGGACAGGATTTTTCCTCAAGAATGATAGAGCTCGCGTATGAAAAGATGCCGGGTGCACATCTCTATCAGGGAGATTTTTCAAAGGGTTTAGCGGATGAACTGAAGCAAGAGTCCTTTGATTTTATTATTGCAACGTATTCTATTCATCACTTAGCGGATGCACAAAAGGTTGTTTTGCTAAAAGATTTGCTTGCACATCTTAAAGATGGCGGAAAGATTCTCATTGGAGATGTCGCTTTTTCGAATCGTAAGGCATTGGATCAATGCAAAAAAGAATATGCGGATGAATGGGATAATGATGAAATCTATTGCGTTGCGGATGAACTAAGAACAGAATTTCCGAATCTGATTTTTGAGAAGAGGACATTCTGCTCCGGCATACTGATATTAGCAGGATAAAGAAGTTTAGCTTTAAAAACGATGTTCTAACAATAGAGTTGGATACAATATTTCAATATACGAAAGGTGAAGAAAAATTATATTCCGGAGAAGTTCTGTTTTTTGACAGTGATTTAGAGGAATGTAATATTTTGATATTGGATAGGACTGTATATGAGGGGGAATTTTCCGGAAAAGCCATCGGATTAAAAGAATATATGAAAGAATATGCCCATGCAGAATTTGAAATCTTAACAGAAGGATACTTCGGCTATAGTACAACATATACAGGCTGGCTTTGGGAGAAAGGAAAAGAACCGGTATCGGCTATCCTGTATATTTGGAATTCAGGGGATATGGTTTATAGAATTGAACATGAAATTCTAAGTTAATGATGGAGGTCATATAAAAAGGAATATACTGATTACGATTTGCTGAAATAGCATTATTCTGGAAGACATAGTTTGATTATTTGGAGGTGTCATCAACATGCTGTTAGATAGTGAAAGATATGAAGCGGTTATTGCTTATGGCAAGGAGGCTATCAATCAACTCGATGATAACAAAATAGAAGCGGGATTCTCCATTGCAGAACAAGGATGGGAAGCATTTCCCGATTCGGGAGCAAAATGGAATCAAGCTTATAACTATGCCAAAACATTCTTTTTACGTGCTCTAAAATATAATAATCTCCCCATTGCAAAACAATGGTTAGACAGAATGGTAGAGAACAATAATACTCTACATTTGTTTGAGTCTGAAATAGAACATATGCAAGCAAAATATGAATTTGAAACCGGAAACAAGGAGGAAGCTTTTCAACTATGGAAGAATCTTGTAAAACAAAAAGGGGTTGGCTACAGATATTTTGAATACGATGATCCGAAGTATAAAGAGTTTTATAAAACAAGAAAGTAAATGTAAGAGTTGTTCTATATTTTATTCGTAAGGGTTAGCAAAATATCAAAAAGAATAGAATAAGTAAG
>CALHIC010000123.1 GCA_938030845.1 uncultured Oribacterium sp.
TCATCCAAAGAGACCCGAAACCAAAGAATTTATAGAGGGGGAATGGTAGGGCATGCTTCAGAGGGGCAGGATAGAACGTAGTTTAGAAGGGGGCATAATAGAACGTAATTTAGAGGGAAAATGGTAATACGTGAATCAGCTCCGATAAGTCGGATATGCTTCTCTCCGCTCCCTCCACCTGTCCAAAGCCATAGGCAGCATGGATAAAGGCAATTCCCGCCTCTGTAGCAGAGCTAAAGTCTAAGGCAGTGTCCCCAAGATACACGCAATCCTCCGGATTTAAATGGTTTCTCTCCATCAAAATCCGGATATTTTCCGCCTTCTTTTTCCCATTGCTTCCGTAACATTCCATATCCAAAAAGTCCCCGGTCTTTCCAAGGGTGAACTTCTCTCCATACAGCACCGCATCAATATAGCCTAACTGACAGTTGGAAACGATATAGCGGCCAATCTCCGCCGCTTTCAATGCCGCAATGCACTCTTCAAGATGGGGATAGAATTGTACCTTATTCTCACTCAAATATAAATTTTCAAATTGCATGCAGTGGGCAAGAATTTCTTCTCCCCTCTTCCCTTCTACCTGAGGAATCAGGCTTTTTGCAAACTGATCCATGGTTTTTCCCATTAAAGGCAGAAGATCCTCTCGAGAAATCCTGATTCCCTTCGTCTCCGGAAAATCCTGCAATTTTATGCTAAAAGCCTTTGCCACCAGATCCACACTGTCCCACAGGGTTCCATCCGCATCGAATATTACAGCCTTCTTGATCATCGCTTTTTTTCTCCTTTACTTCCCCGGTATCTTCTGTTCCTACTTTTGCTAGGCTTTATTCTCCGGCATCTTCTGTTCCTACTTTTGCTAGGCTTTATTCTCCGCCATCAGGGCATCCCAATAGCTTCTACCCTGATAAATCATTTCCTCATAGGCCTTCACCACCGCATTTCTAAGGGGTACCGCCCGCTCCTCAAGTCCTAGGGCTCTTGGGATAAAGACACAGACATCCCCGATTTCCTGAGCCAGCTTCCGGGCTAAAGTCTCATCCTTCATTCGCACGAGGCCGAAAACCGTAGAGGAATAGCTCTTGTCCTTGATACAGGTTTCCATCCAAAACTTGGCAAAGGCCTTCCATTCCAGTTTAAGCAACATCTGTTCCAAAGCCAGAGTCTCCGGACTTTTGGCGAAGGCCAGCATGGTGCTTTCCAGGCTTTGTCCCTCCGGTATTTCCGGAATATCCAGATTCTGCAGGGTAAGGTTTACAATAGCTGCATCACTTAAAGGAATGTCCTCTCTCTTCCGTTCTTCCCCGGTCTTCTTTTCCGGCAAATGAAAGTTGTCCAACTGCTGAGACACCCATTTCTGCATTTTCTTTTTATTCCAAAAGGAAATACCGGTTCGTCCGGAAATTAAAATTTCCATCCAGGCTGCCATAAAGTTGTCTTTAATCTGCAAAGGCTTTCCCCTTTGTGTTTCTACAAACTTGTCCAAATTCTCCTTTTGCAAAATAGGATAACGAAAGCGAAGGGTTTCCAGGCGTTTTCCTTCTACAAGCTTTTCCTCCATATCCTCTGTCCTTTTGATTTTTTCAATCACCAGGGCAAAGCGCTTGACCACATCCCTTTCCTCATAAAAGCTTTTGGGCCAGTCTGAAAAAGGGTTCCTTTCTTCCTTCACTTCACTTTGCAATAACATTTCTTCTCCTCATTCATGCTTCGTTCATATTTTGTTAGCACAATGTTTACAGCATAAACATAGTTTATTCACTCTTGACTTCTATACTGCATTACAGATAACGAAGTACTCGTTATCCACTAAATAAGATTTTTTTCATAATACTCGGCCGGAGCTTC
>CALHIC010000124.1 GCA_938030845.1 uncultured Oribacterium sp.
TATTGCTCCGGCGCCCCGTCAGACACCGCAGATCGAAGTAACGTTTGACATCGATGCCAACGGTATCCTGAATGTAACGGCTCATGACAAAGCTACCGGCAAGAAGCAGAATATCCGCATCGAAGCCTCCAGCGGTTTGTCCGATGATGAGATCAAGCGCATGAAGGAAGAGGCTGTTTATAATACCTTGAACGAAGAGGAACAGAAAGTAATCAGAGATGTTACAGTGGAGCAGCTACTTTCATGGCGAGTCATTGGTGAAAGAAACGGAAAGTATTATCCAAATAATGCTTATGCCATCTTGACAGGAGACTATCGTGTGCCGAATACCATTCAGTGTGGCGTATTCAAAGGTTCTACAAAGGCAATTTTTGTGGATCGCAAAGAATACACCGGCCCGGCATGGGAGCTTGTAGAAGAAGCATTCGAGTATGTCCTGCGAAATATACGTATGGGGGCAACCTTCAAAGGCGTTTACCGTCAGGATGTTTATGAAATACCGCCATTTGCAATCCGTGAATTGATCGTAAATGCGGTTGTTCATCGTAGTTATGTGGATCGTGGGAATATTCAGATTGCAGTCTATGATGATCGATTGGAGATCTTATCCCCTGGTAAGTTGCCGAAAACGCAGACTTTTGCAGGGATGCAAAAAGGTAGATCCAAAATTAGAAATGAAGCATTGGCAAAGGCATTTTCCTATATGAAACTGATGGAAAAGTGGGGAAGCGGAATTCCGAGAGTTGTTCGAGAAGTATGTGATGAAGGACTTGCTGTTCCTGTATTTGAAGGTGGAGAGGTAGACCTTGTTGTAAACATTTATCGCAAGGGAATTGGCCCGAGCGAAGATAGAACTGCAACTGATGCGACTAATAGTGCAACTAATGAGACTGATGCGACTGAAATTGCAACCAATGCGACTGAACTAACAGAAGACGAGAAGCTGATAATCGTTGCGGTAAAACAAAATCCGAGTATTACGCAGCAGGCCTTGCATAATCAGACTGGAATCACGATAGGAACTATCAAGCGTATTCTGCCTAGGCTACAGGAAAAAGGCGTTCTTATAAGAGAAGGAAATCGTCGTTCTGGAAATTGGAAGGTGATTAAGTAAATGGCAGAATTGAATCTAAACCAGATTATTGATCGTATGAATGAAGAGTTTATCGTGGATACCAGAAAATTTGTGTTTTGGTATGAGGATAAGAGGAAATTTGCAGATACATAGAAAAGATAGAATTGAAGATATGGTAAATGATAATTATAAAGACTTTTTTAAGGCGATTATAAGCATAGAAAAAGGCGTTAACGATGAAAGTGCTTTAGACAAGCTCTATGACGCTTATATGGACAATGACAGCCTTAATTTGCTGCATGACG
>CALHIC010000125.1 GCA_938030845.1 uncultured Oribacterium sp.
CTTTGCGGTAAAGGGATTAGAGGCTATTCATCAGGCAGGACACGAGATTCTTCTGGTAGTCAGTCAGGAGGATAAAGCAAAGGACAGGAAGGGAAATCTCCTTAAGACGCCGGTAAAGCAGGCAGCGGAAAGCCTGGGACTTCCCGTTCGTTCCGTACATCGTCTGAGAAAGGACGAAGAACTCCTTGCCTATTTAAAGGAATTAAAGCCGGATTGTATTGTGGTGGCTGCCTTTGGACAGATCCTTCCCAAGGAGCTTTTAGAGCTTCCCCGCTATGGCTGTGTGAATATCCACGCTTCTTTACTGCCTCTTTATCGGGGAGCTTCTCCGATTCAGCAGGCTATTTTGCATAGAGACAAGGAAACCGGTATTTCCACCATGCTGATGGGGGAGGGCTTGGATACCGGAGACATCCTGCTTCAAAAAAAGCTTCCTTTAACGGGAGAAGAAACCGGAGAAAGTCTTTTTGAAGCCCTTTCTTTGCTTTCTCAGGATTGTATTTTGGAAACCCTTAGTCTCTTGGAAAAGGGGAATTGCCCCAGAAGAGCCCAGGAAGAGGAAAAGGCCAGTCATTGCAGTATGATTGTAAAGCAGGACGGCTTTGTGAATTGGAATAAGCCTGCCGTGGAAATTGAAGCCATGGTTCGGGCCTTTAATCCCTGGCCTGCTGCTGTCAGTGTTCTTCCTAACGGGAAAAGCTTTAAGATCTGGAAAGCCAGAGTTATCAAGCAGAAAGAGGAGAATTTTCAAAGTTTTTCTGAAATTAAAGAAGATTTGCTCTTAGCCCATTTACCGGAAAGTCTTTCGGAGGAAGCGAAGGCGGCCTTTCGGAAGAAGGACGGTATAGGAAAGATGTATCGCAATAAGGAGAACAATCGCCTTCTTCTTTCCACAGGGGAAGGATATTTGGAAATTTTGGAAATTCAGGTAGAAGGAAAAAAACGTTTGGACACCCCTGCCTTCTTACTAGGCTTCGGAGGATAATATGCCTTATTCATACTATTTTTTTGATCCCACTATGATTTTTGTCTATATCGGCATGGGGCTTTCCCTGCTGGCCTCCTCTTTGGTGAAGTCCACCTTTGCCAAATACGACCGGGTTCGTTCCCAAAGAGGCATCAGCGGAAGAGAGGCGGCGGAGATTATTTTACAGAAAAACGGTATCGGCTATGTGCAGGTGCTTTCCGTAAGAGGACATCTGAGCGATTTCTACAGCCCGAAGGACAAAACGGTAAATCTGTCGGAAGCCACGGAGAACTCCACATCCATTGCGGCCATCGGTGTTGCCGCCCACGAGTGCGGACATGCCGTTCAGGATGCGGTAGGCTATGTGCCCCTGGTCATCAGCCGGAATATTAATCCGGTTTGTGCTATTTGTTCACAGCTGGCCATTCCCATTATTTTTATTGGCTTTCTGATTGGCCTAAGCGGCTTTATTCAGTTGGGAATCATTGTTTTCGCAGTGGCGATTTCCTTTCAGATTATTACCCTTCCGGTGGAGTGGAACGCTTCCCAAAGAGCCATGCGGATTTTGGAAGAGGAAGGGATTTTGAGCCCTCAGGAAATCAAGGGGGTTCGGGCAGTGCTTACTGCGGCGGCTCTTACTTATGTAGCGGCAGCGGCATCCTCCGTATTGCAGCTTCTTCGTTTACTCATTCTCTATGGAGGAAGAGGCAGAAGAGATGACTAAGGCTGAAAAAATGAAAAGCAAGACCGGAGCCAATGCAGGAATATCCACCGGAGGCAAAATGGATAAGAGGAAGAAAAACTTAAAGCCAAGAGTGGAAAAGAACGAAAGAGAGTTACTTTTGGAGCTTTTGGAAAAGGTCTTCTATGAAGGAGAGTTTATTCATCTTGCTTTACGAAAGCTCTTTTCAAACTATCCCGGCTTGGGAAACAGAGAGAAGGCGTTTTTAACCAGAAGCAGTCATGGGATTTTGGAACGGTATTTACAGCTGGACTATGTGATTTCCCTATATAGCAGTGTGAAGCTGAAAAAAATGAAGCCGGTGGTACTTTTAAGTCTTCGAATTGCCATTTATCAACTGCTATTTATGGATAAGATTCCGGATCATGCCATTGTGGATGAGGCGGTAAAAAGCATTAAGAAAAGAAAGCTTCAGGGTATGGTTCCCTTTGTCAATGCGGTTCTTCGAAAAATTGTTGGAGAGAAAGAGGAAATCATAAAGAAGCTGAAAGCCCTTCACAAGGAAGATTCGGTGTCCCTTTGTCTTCCACCGGATATTTTGGAAATCTTTTTGAAAGACTATGGCAGGGAGAGAACAATTGCCATGGCAGAGGCTTTCTTACAAAGTGACGGAGGCTTTTATATTCGAAATGAAGCCGGAGAGGGAGAACGGGTATCCGGAAATATTTTAGAGGAGGAGCGTTTTCGCTCCGGCGCAGTGACGATACAGGACTTTTCTTCTCAAGCAGTGGGAAAAAGCCTAAAGCTGAAAGAGGGAGACTTGGTACTGGACTGCTGCAGTGCTCCCGGAGGAAAGGCCTGCCATATCGCCTCCTTACTGAAGGGGAGCGGTAAGGTATACGCCAGAGATGCCCAGAAGGATAAGCTTCATTATATTGTAGAAAACCAAAGACGACTTGGCCTTCAAAATATGGAAATCCAGCATTGGGATGCCAGAGTCCGGGATGAGCGCTTTATACATGATGGAGAAGGACTTTTAGATGTAGTGCTTTGTGATGCTCCCTGTTCCGGCCTGGGGGTTATCGGCAGAAAGCCGGACATTCGCCTGCATTTTAGCAAGGAATCCTTGGAAGAACTGCAAAGCCTGCAACGGGAGATTCTAAGCACTGTCCAGGCCTATGTGAAAAAAGGAGGACAGCTTTTGTATTCCACCTGCAGTCTTTCCTTTAAGGAAAATGAGGAGAATCGGGACTTTATTCTAAAAAATTTCCCTTTCACCCTTATCAAGGAAGAGAAGTTTATGCCCGGGAAGCCCTCGGACGGCTTTTATCTGGCTCTGTTTCAGAGAAAGACGGAAGATTGATCCCCACATTGTACCGGAAGAATTCGGAGAAGTAAGTTTACGCAATTTCAGAAAAGGATGGAGGAGTAATTCTTGCAAGAGAAGGAAGGCATGAAAAATATTCGTGATTTAGAGCTTATAGAGCTGAAAAGTCTGTGTAAGGAAGAGGGATTTCCTGCTTATCGGGCGGAGCAGCTTTTTTCCTGGCTTCATGAAAAAGCTGTGGAGGAGTATACGGAAATGACGAATATTCCTAAGGCTATGCGGGAAAAGCTTGCAGAAGGCTATTCCGTGGCCTTACCTGAGGCGGATTTACACCTTTGCTCTAAAATGGATGATACGGAGAAGTTTCTTTTTCGTTTATCTGACGGGCATAAAATAGAATCTGTTTTCATGCGGTATCAGCATGGAAACTCCGCCTGCATTTCCACCCAGGTGGGCTGCAGGATGGGCTGTGCCTTCTGCGCGTCCACTTTGGACGGACTTGCCAGAAACTGTACCACAGGAGAAATGCTTGGGCAGATTTATGCTATGGAAAAGCTGACAGGACAAAGAATTTCTCATGTGGTGCTGATGGGCTCCGGAGAGCCATTGGATAACTACAAGGAGGTTACCCGTTTCTTACGAATCATCAGTGACGAGAAGGGAAAAAATCTCTCCATCAGAAACATTACCCTGTCCACCTGTGGTCTGGTACCGAGAATCTATGATTTGGCCAGGGAAAATTATGGGATTACACTGGCTCTAAGCCTGCATGCCCCAACGGATGAACAGCGAAGAAAAATCATGCCCATTGCCAATCGCTATTCCTTATCAGAAATTATGCCGGCGGTAAAGGAATATTTTAAGAAAACCGGCAGAAGAGTCAGCTTTGAGTATGCCTTGGTACTGGGGGTAAATGACGGAGAAGAGGACAGAAAGGCTTTAGCGGATTTATTAAAAGGGGAGAAGGGAGAACATTTTCCCTGTCATGTGAATCTTATTCCGGTAAATCCCATCAAAGAAAGGACTTTTGCACCGCCGGACCGGAAGAGGGTGTATGCTTTTCAGGAGTATTTACAGAAAAGAGGCATTACCTGTACGGTAAGAAGAGAGATGGGGGCAGATATTGCCGGAGCTTGCGGACAATTACGAAGGGATGGAACAAAAGGGGCTTAAGATGGAGTTTTTTGCAAAAACGGATCAGGGAAAAATGCGAAAAATGAATCAGGATTTTCTTTTCGCCACAGGGGATGCCCTGGGGAAATTTCCCAATCTTTTTCTTTTGGCAGACGGAATGGGAGGACACAGAGCCGGTGACTTTGCCTCCCGCTATTTGGTGGAAAGCTTGACGACGCTTTTGAAACAGACGGAAGAGCTGCCTTTGGTACGAAGCTTGGAGAAGGCAATACAGAAGATGAATCTGGAGCTGCTTCGTCTTTCCCAAAGCAATATCCATTTACAGGGGATGGGAAGTACCTTGGTTACCGCCTTTGTAGAGGGAAACAGCATTGTTTTCTCCAACGTTGGAGACAGTAGAGCCTACCTTTTTCAAAGAAATCGTCTGCGGCAGGTTACCAGAGACCACAGCTATGTGGAGGAGATGATTCAGAGAGGGAAAATGATTCGAGGCTCTGAGGAATATCAAAAGAGTAAGAACATGATTACCCGGGCGGTTGGCGTGGAAAAGTACCTGGAAGTGGACTTCTTCGAGGAGGAGTGGGAGGAAGGAGATTTATTTTTCCTTTGCTCCGACGGCCTTAGCAATATGGTGGATCAGGAAAGTATGGTACAGATTTTAAAGGATGACTCCAGTTTGGAAGAAAAGGGAGAGGCTTTGATTACCTTAGCCAATATTAATGGGGGAAAAGACAATATCGCCTTGATTTTGGTGAAACCCGGAAAGGAGCAGGGATAATGAAATGGGAAAAAGGAACTCTGCTACAGGATCGATATAGTATAGAAGCCCTCATTGGAGAGGGAGGCATGAGCTATGTATACCGTGCCAGAGATCAAAAATTAGGAAGAACAGTAGCCATAAAGGTCTTAAAGCAGGATTATGCAGAGGATCAGGAATTTGTTCGAAAATTCCAGGACGAAGCCAAGGCTGCCGCAAAGCTGAATCATTTGAATATTGTCTCCGCCTATGATGTTGTGGATGAGGGGGATACGCACTTTATCGTCATGGAATTGGTGGAGGGAATTACCTTAAAGAACTATATCCATAGAAAGGGAAAATGCTCGGAGCGAGAAGCTATCGGCATTGCACTTCAGCTTGTGGAAGGTATGGATACTGCTCATAAGATGGGGATTGTGCACAGAGACATTAAGCCCCAGAATATGATTGTCAGCACCGAAGGGGTGGTGAAAATTGCCGATTTCGGAATTGCCAGGGCCGCAAGCCAAGAAACAGCCAATACGGCGGTGATGGGTTCCGTACATTATATTTCACCGGAGCAGGCAAGAAGAGGGGTTTCCGACCAGCGTTCCGATATCTATTCATTGGGATGCACTATTTATGAAATGCTTACCGGAAAGCTTCCCTATGCCGGAGAGAATTCCATGGCGGTGGTTTTTTCCCACATGGAAGATCCTATTCCCCGGGTAAGGGATTTGGAGCCTGAGGTTTCCCCTGCCTTAGATTATGTGGTTTGGAAGGCTATGCAGAAAAAGCCCTCTGCCCGTTATCAAAGTGTGGAGGAGCTGCGGGATGACTTAAATCTTGCTTTGGAAGACCCGGAAGCCGGTTTTTTAAACGACAGGCAGGATGAAGGAGACGAGTCCGTATCCCGTCAGGCCAGACAGGAAATGGATAAAGGCATTTCCCGACTGTATAAAGCCTTGGCCATTTTGTCCGTAGTTTGTATCCTGGGTGTATTTCTTTTCCTAGGCTTTAAATTAGTGGGTATGCTTCGATCCGTAAAGGATCTTTCTCCCAAGACGGAAAGCGCAACGGAGAAGGAAACGGAGGAAAGCACCCAGGTGGCGATTACCATTTCCGCCTTAGACAGCTTACTGCCGGATATTGTGGGAAAGACCATTCCCGAGGCGGAGAAATATCTCTCCTCTTATGACATTAAGATTTATCCGGAAAAGGAGGAATTTTCCGAGAAATACGAGGAAGGACAGATTATTTCCTACCCCAGTGGAAAATATGGGGTCAGAAGCCGATTGTACGTGACGGTTTCCAAGGGAAGTAAGGTACTGGTATTTTATGATAAGGAGCATCCTGAGGACTTAACGAAGCTTCAGCAGATGGAGCTCAGCACGGTAGAGAAGGAGTTAAAGGATAGAGAGATTCCCTACAAGGTGCTTGAGCAAATGTCGGATACAGTGGAAAAGGGATATCTGATCAGTACCAACAAGGCGGATACATCAGAGCCGGGAGAGCTGGAGCTTGTAGTCAGTACCGGAATTCCGGATAACTGGGCCGTGGTTCCTGATCTTACTAATCTTTCCGAGAAAGAAGCCATTTCCGCCTTGGAGGATGCCGGTTTGGAAGCCGGAGTGATTTCCTATATTCCCAGCACAAGCGTAGCAAAGGGTGTGGTGCTGAAGCAGTCTGTAGCAAAGGACAGCTATGTGGAAAGAGGACAGGCAATTCCCTTCAGCGTAAGCTCCGGTCCGGATGGAGAAAGCAGTACAAAGCTTGCCCCCTCTGATGACAACAGCAAGGCATGGGTATCCAGCATAAATCAAACCGTTGTTTTGGGAAGTGGCGGTCCCGGTGTTGATGGCACCGTCCTTGTGGTAGTTTATCTTCGACAAGACGTAAACGGAGAAAGCCGGTACACCACCCTGCAAGCCGCAAGATCATACGTAATCGGAAGCGAAATGCAGTTAAGCATTGGCCGAATCAAGGGAATTGCCGGACTTTCCAAGGGTACCGTGGAAGTAGTGGATGCGGAGAAGGATAGGGTTCTGGCCGCCTATGATCTGGATTTCGCTCCGGAGGCTTAGGATGACAGGTAAGATAATTAAAGGCATCGGCGGATTTTATTATGTGGATACCAAGTCGGGAGTCTTTGAATGTCATGCCAAGGGGCTTTTTCGAAATAAGAAAGAAAAGCCCCTGGTTGGAGACATGGTGGAAGTGGAAGAGGTTCCTGACACGGAAAAAGAAATGGTGGGGCAGATTCTAAGGATTCTCCCTCGGAAAAATGAATTGATTCGCCCCTTAGTGAGTAATATTGACCAGGCGGCACTGGTTTTTGCGGTGAAGGAACCGGAGCCCTCCTTCCCCCTAATTGACCGTTTTATTTT
>CALHIC010000126.1 GCA_938030845.1 uncultured Oribacterium sp.
AAGTACTGACGGGCTCAGATTGCCCCTCTTACAGACCCATACTGCATCATTCGCTATAATTATTGATTTTTACAGTCCTTCACTTCGCCGACTTTCGATAAGTTTCGACGGGCTCAGATTACCCCTCTTACAGACCCATACTGCATCATTCTCTTCAATTATTGATTTTTACAGTCCTTCACTTGATCGGCTTTCAGTAAGTACCAACGGGCTTAGATCCCTCCCGAATACAGGCCTATACTGCAAGAAGAATATTTTCATCTTCCAAAAGGAGATACCTCATACTTTTTATACGATACACATTAAAAGCGAAAAAATAGAGAGCCTACTATAATAGACTCTCTATTCCTTATATCGCGGAGTATCACTCGTTAAATCAGTAATAACTCATTTAAACTGTCTTTGTTACTTTTTGTCCAATCGATTCTGCGTATTAATCTTCCTTTAACTGGAAGCGTCTTACCAAGTCGCTTAAGATATTGGCCTGTCCGGAGAGCTCTTCGGAGGCTGCTGCGGATTCTTCCGCTGTTGCGGTGTTGCTCTGTACTACGGAGGAAATCTGGTCAATTCCTACAGATACCTGCTCTACCGCTCTGGACTGCTCCACAGAGGCTTCTGCAATCTGATTTACCAAATCGGTTACTTTTCCTGCACCGCTCACCACTCTCTGTAAGGATTCTGCCGTGCTGTCTGCAAGGACAGTTCCCTGCTCAACGGCCTGAAGAGTTTCCTCAATCAACATGGTGGTATCCTTTGCCGCATTTGCAGACTTCTGGGCAAGATTTCCTACCTCATCCGCTACTACCGCAAAGCCCTTTCCGGCTACGCCGGCTCTTGCCGCTTCGATTGCCGCATTCAGCGCCAGAATATTGGTCTGGAAAGCGATATCATCAATGGTCTTGATAATCTTACTGATTTCTCCGGATTTTTCATTGATGTTTTCCATGGCAGCCTTCATCTGCTGCATCTGCTTATCGGAGTTGCTTACTTCCTTGCCGGCATTCTGTGCCTCTACATTGGCAAGACGAGTGTTCTCCGCTGTCTTCTTAATATGCTCGGAAATATCATTTACCGTTGCGGAAAGCTCTTCGATGGAAGAAGCCTGCTCTGTAGCACCCTGAGAAAGTCCCTGAGCACCGGAGCTCACCTGCTCCGCACCGGAATTTACCTGTACCGCACTCTGCTGAATCTCTGCCATAGTACCGGAAAGATCTGTGGAAATATTTTGAATGGAATCAAACAGTGGACGATATGCTCCGCTGTAGTACTCCGCATTATTCATTTCCACATTGAAGTTTCCTTGGGCAAGTTGATTTAATTTTTCGGAAAGGTCTCCGATAATGGAACGAATTCTGGAAACTACATCCCCCATGGAATGCATTAATTTTCCGATTTCGTCCTTGCTCTTATAGGAAAGATTCATGTCAAAATCCCCTACGGATAATTTTTCTCCTACCTCTACCACCTTCTGCAGGGGCTTTAAGAAATAGCCAATCAACAGGGCGCATGCAAATGCAAGAACAAATACCGTGCTAAATCCTGCTACAATTCCAACATTTCTTAATCTGTCCACTTCCTTACTATAATCCTGGTGAGAAATACTGAGTCTGGTCCACCAGGTGCTGCCTTCCATGTCAATGGGGTAATAGTACTCTCTTCTTAGCTGTCCATGCTCATTCACAATATTAAGAGCAAAGGCTTCCTTAGACTCCATCTTTTCGGTAATGGCCGTGCTTGCCTTCTCCGGAAGAAGCTCCTTTAAAGTCTTTCCATTTACTGTTTCTTTCTTACTGTGAATTAAACCTTCCCCATCAATAATGTTTACAAACATGGAAGAATAATCTTCATCGGTCTTGCTTGCCGTGAGTAATATATCTTCCTTCACATCCAAAAGAATGCTTCCCAAAAACTGATTGTCCTTCATAATAGGATGATAAATCGCAAACATTCTCTCTTCCGGCTTTGTAATATCTCCGTAAACCGGTGTAATAAAGGTAGATCCCTTTTCCTTTACCGCCTTATAATATATTTCATCCTGATAATTGGAATAAGGATGGTTGGTAATCGCTCTTTTATCCAGATCTTCTTGGGAAAGAATAGGGGCGTAATTCTCTATCCCCTGATAAAATGCATTCGGCTCAAATAAAATACCGATATCTGCCAGATTCGGTTCCGTCTTAAGGTTTGCATACAGCGCATTTAAAATCACTACCTCCGCATTGTAACGGGAAGCAGGAAGGTAAGCATTTACCACACGGCTTCGAAAAGCTACATTTTCCATAGGGGTAATGCTCTGGGGATTCCCATCCTCATCGTTAATGGTCCAGGGATTACCGGGAACGCCTCCCACCTCATCATGCTGGTCAAACACGAAGCTGATACTTTCCTCAATATTATCGGCTGTGGCATTCAGCTTGGTCATTAAGTTATCCAGGGTATAGGAAGCCTGCTCTGCCCTTTCCGCCATGCTGGCATCTACCTTTTTGTTCATAGACAATCTAAAACTATGCAACAAAAAATACAGTAAGCAGAGCAGCAGTACAAAGGTCAGCCCACCGATAATCAATGACATTTTCTGCCCTAACCCAAGGTTCTCCAATAAAGAACCCTTCATTTCTTGCTTTTTCTTCACGCTTTCATTCCTCCTTGAATTTCGAACTCCTATTTTTATTGTCAATCTTATAAAGCTCATAGGTTCATCGGCGTAGCCCATACTTATATAAGGAAATTAGCGTTTTATCAAAGAATTTCCCTAGGCAGCTGAAAAGATTCAAGAAGGCTGTTAATAGCTTTTAAGAAGTCAGAGAAAAAGATTCCGGAAGCTTTCTTGTACTTTCTTTCTGAAAATGCTATTATGCAAAAAACTTTCTTCTTACTTATATGGAAAGATTTTCAAATTCCGCCAAGGGATAATAAGGCAAAAAAAAGCACAACACGAAAACAGGAAGGACGAAGACAGAATTCTAAAAAAAGCAAAAAGAAAAATCTGCTTTTCTCTTATAAAAAAGCAAAACTGTCCGATATTGTGTTGAGCTAAAAAACAGAGAGAAAGGATAGCTATGTCATTATTTTATGGAAATGGAGTAGCCCTCACGGAGAAGACCCTGGATTTACTCTGGGGACGGCAGAATCTTACGGTAAACAATATCGCCAATGTAGATACGCCGAATTACAAGTCAAAATATCTCACCTTTGAGAATGAACTTCTTCACCGCATTTCTACTGCGGAGCAGGGTGGACGAAAAAAGGTCGCCATCGGGAATGCTATACAGTCCCAGAGGGCAAGAATTCACAGCACAAAAAACGAATCCAGTCGACTAGATGGAAATAACGTGGACATGGATCAGGAACAGGTGGAGCTTGTTAAAACCACCTACGCTTACCAGTATATGGTAAACTCTGTAAACAATGACTTAAGAAGACTTATGGCAGCAGCGAAGAGCTTCTAGCCCCTTTTCCATAGGATGATAGGAAGAGGAAAATGATGATTTCAGGAAGAAAGGATGCTTCCGAACTTTTCTGGAATACTGAGTTTTTCTCCCTTTTTTGGAGGAAATGGGTATAGAAGCACTGCCGAAACGGCGGTGTTTTTTTTCGGCATTTTCCAACTTTGCCTTATGGTAGTAGGGATTTTGCCGATAGATAACGAGGATACTGCTGTGCAACAGAACACAGTTTAGTAAATAGGAAAAGGTGGTAAAACTATGGATAGTACAATGGAAGGAATGCTGGACACCTATCTCTTGGAGACGGAAGCGCTCCTGGATAAGTTGGACGAAATGCTTATCGCAGACGAAAAGGTAGGGGATTTCTCCACAGATGACGTAAATGAAATTTTCCGAATCATGCACACCATTAAGGGTTCCAGTGCCATGATGGAGTTCACTCCTCTCTCCAATATCGCTCACCATATTGAAGACATGTTCTTCTTTATTCGTGATAAGGGAATTGATTCTTTAAGTGGAGACCAGAAAAGTGAACTTTTCGACTTAATGTTCCGTTCTGAAGATTTTCTTCGTAGCGGACTGGAGAAGGTAAAGGCCGGCGAAGAGTTGGATAACAATGTTGAAGAATTTGCAGGTTCCATCAATGCTTTCTTGGCAAAGATTTCCGGAAAAGCTCCCGCAGACTCCGCTCCTGTTGTAGAAGCGGCAGACAGCACAAAGGCTTCCGGAGAGAATCGCAATCTTCCAAAGGATGATAAGGCTAAGAAATTCATCCATGTCTTCTTAGATGAAGGAATCGGCATGGAAAACCTTCGTGCATTTATGATTGTAAATGCAATCAAGGAATTTGACTTAGAGTTCCGTTATTATCCTGCAGATATGGATAGTAATCCGGAAACAGCACAAACCATTATCGATGAAGGATTTTTCCTTGCCTTCGATAGTGACGAGGACTGTGAAAAGGGTGAGAAAATCTTACGGGAACAGAGCCATATCCTCTCCTATGAGCCTGTAGAGGCAACAAAGGCTGAGGCAAAGGCTGAGGTTAAGAGCGCAAATACGGAAAGCAGTTCCGCACCAAAGGCAAGCAAAGAGCCTGCAGCGGCTCAGCAGACTGCACAGCAAAAAGCAGCAGCACCTGTAAAGCAGAGCTTGATTTCCGTAAACCTGCAGAAGCTGGACAGCTTAAACGACCTTGTCGGAGAAATTGTAATCACGGAATCCATGGTTACCTCCTCTCCTGTTCTTCGTATGCTGCCTCAGGAAAGTCTGGACAACTTTATGAAGTCTGCAAGACAGCTTCGTAAGTTAACCGACGATCTTCAGGATATTGCCATGAGCTTACGAATGGTGTCCATCTCCGGTGTATTCCAGAAGATGAACCGTATCGTTCGTGATATGAAGCAGAAGCTTGGAAAAGACGTTAAGCTTACCATCATCGGTGAGGATACCGAAGTAGATAAGACTATCGTAGATAGCATCCAGGATCCTTTGATGCACATTGTCCGTAACAGTATGGACCACGGTATCGAGGAAACCAAGGAAGAGCGTATCGCAGCAGGTAAGGATTCTCAGGGTGAGTTAATCCTCTCCGCTTCCCACACTTCTTCCGAAGTTATCATTACCGTTCAGGATGACGGTTACGGAATGGATCCGGAAAAGCTTTTAGACAAGGCCGAGGAAAAGGGAATCCTTTACAAGCCTCGTTCCGAATACAGCAAGAAAGAAGCTTTGGGCTTGATTATGCTTCCCGGCTTCTCCACCAACACCGCAGTAACCGAGTTCTCCGGTCGAGGCGTTGGTATGGACGTAGTAAAGAAGAATCTGGAGTCTGTTGGTGGAACCATCAGCATTTCCAGTGAAATCGGTAAGGGTTCAACCTTCACCATGAAGATTCCTCTTACACTGGCTATTATGGACGGTATGAAGGTAAATGTTGGAGATACCATCTTCACCATTCCTATCGTAAATATTCGTCAGTCCTTCAAGGTAGATGATTCCGAAGTCGTATTTGACGAGAACGGAAATGAGATGGTAAAGAGAATGGATGTTTTCTATCCAATCATTCGCCTGAACAATTTCTACGGCATCGAAGGAAAATACACCGAGTTACAGGACGGTGTTCTCATCTGGGTAGAGGCCGGAGACAAGTCTTGCTGCCTATTCGTAGATGACTTAATCGGAGAACAGCAGGTTGTGGTAAAGCCACTCCCCGCTTACTTCAATGCGTATGACTTAAAGTCCAGTGGTATTAATGGTTGCTCCATCTTAGGTGATGGAAACATTTGTATCATCTTAGACGTGCTAGGCTTGTACTCTCAAGCCATTGAAAACATTTAAGGAGGGAAGCAGCATGGCAGAAGAATTGATGCAAGAAGAATTATTAGAAGAAGTTGAAAGTCAAGAAAACAAGCAGGACGAGAAAGATTTAACCGATGCAGAGCGTTGCTTAACCTTCGAATCCGGCGGATTGGTAATGTATATGAGCACAAGCTATGTCATTGAAATCATCAATGACCACAGCATCACCGCTCTCCCCATGGTTCCCCACTATGTGAAGGGAATCATCAACTTGAGAGGTTCCATCCTTCCTGTAGTGGACATTCGTCTACTGATGGACAGAGAAGCTGAGGAATATACCTCTAAGACCTGCATTATCGTATTAAACATTGATTCCGTACCTATCGGTATCATCGTAGATAAGGTACGTCAGGTTATCGACATTGACACCAGCGAAGTACAGCCTATTCCTTTACGGAATCGTCAGAAGCTTTGCAACGGCATGCTTACTTTAGATAGCGGAGAAGTTGCTATGTCCTTTGACGCAGCTTCCTTAGTACAATCCTCCTCTACTTCTGAAGTAGTATAAGAGGGATTTTATGAACGATTTATCTGATGAGGACTTTAAGCGGCTTTATACCTTTATGCAGGAGAAATTCGGCATTGATCTAAAGCGTAAAAAGCCTTTGATTGTAAGCCGTCTCTCTTCTATCCTGGAGAGCCGGGGATATACGGACTTTCACGATTATGTGAATGACATTATCCAAAAACAGGACCAGGATATGATGACTACCCTGCTGAATAAGCTCACCACAAACTATACCTACTTTATGCGAGAGGAATCTCACTTTGATTATCTGGAAAATGTGGTGATGCCCCAGTTGGCAGAAAAACACAAGAATGACCGGGTGCTCTCTATCTGGAGCGCCGGTTGCTCTTCCGGAGAAGAGCCCTATAACATTTCCATGTATCTCTTAGAGTACTTTGGAAAGTTAGGGGGAAACTGGGACACTCGTATTCTGGCTACAGACATTTCTCAAAATGTCTTATCCAAGGCGGAAAACCCGAAATACCTTCCGGAAAGCTTGGAAAAGCTTCCGAAAAGCTGGAAAAACAAGTATTTTGTTCCCATTGAAGACGGTTACTACACCGTCAGTGAGGAGCTTCGAAGAAATGTTATCTTCCGCCCCTTTAATCTCATGTCTCCCATCAAGTTTAAAAGAGACTTTGATTTAATCTTTTGTCGGAATGTTATGATTTACTTTGACCAGCCTACCAAGGATGCCTTGGTAAAGCGTTTCTATGATGTGACTTACCCCGGAGGACACCTCTTTATCGGCCATTCCGAGGGACTTACAAAAGCCACTTGCCCTTATACCTATGTGAAGCCTGCGATTTATCGGAGGGATGAAAAATAAGAGCTAAGAAAAGCGCTTTATAAAGAGAATTATCAGCAACACAAATCAAGTGATAAAGCATATCTTCTATCTTTTGGATGAGGATATGCTTTTTTATTTTTACACTCCCGCTAAGTTCGCCACGGCTAATGATACTAAACGCAGGAGTAGCGCTCATCTGCGATGCTTCGGAGCACAAGCTCACCCCTCCCCTCAAGGCACGCTCCCGC
>CALHIC010000127.1 GCA_938030845.1 uncultured Oribacterium sp.
TTAAAATTCTGCAGCAAGGTATCTACGGAAGCGCTGTCGCCCCATTTTCCGATAGGATAGGTGTAGAGCTTTAAATCAGCCTTTAATGCCTCATCCTCGGAAGCTCCCTCGGCCTTCTCGGAAGCGGCCTCACTTGCCTTTCCGGATTCCGCCTTTTTCTCTGTCTCTGTCGTAGCCTTTGGTCCGCAAGCTGCCAAGCTGCTAGCCAGAAGCAGAGACGCTGCTCCCCATGCTAAGATTCTTTTCTTCATTGTTTCTCCTCCCATTCTTTGAGTGCCTCCACAAAGGGTACCGCAATCAGTTGCGGCCTTGTGATAATTGATCCAACAACCACCGCATAGGCTCCAAGCTCCATAACCCGCTTTGCCTTTGCCGGAGTGTTGATGTTGCCTTCGGCAATGACCGGATGCTTTACGCTCTCAATCATTTTCCGAAGAATCAGGAAATCGTCTGCCTCAATTCGATCTCCCTTAGACTGCTCTGTATACCCCACCATGGTGGAGCCAATAAAGTCAAATCCCAGGCGATCCGCTTCTATGGCTTCTTCCACCGTGGAACAATCTGCCATAAATGCCTGATCCTTGTATTTGGCCTTTATTTCCCGGAAAAATTCTGCCAGACTCTTCCCGCCCGGCCTTTTGGAAATGGTGGCATCAATCGCAATGATATCTACCCCTACTTCCATAAGTTCATCCACCTCTTTCATGGTGGGAGTGATATATACCTTCGAATCCTCGTAATCTCTCTTAACGATACCGATAATGGGAAGCTCCACTTCCTTCTTAATCTCCGCAATATCTTCTTTGGTGTTGGCTCGGATGCCTCCGGCCCCTGCCATCTTTGCCGCTCTGGCCATTCTTCCCATGATGAAGGAGGAATGTAACGGCTCCTCCGGCAGTGCCTGACAAGATACAATGAGTTTACCCTTCAATCCCTTGATTCTCTCTGTCATGGAACACTCCTTTTTTCTGAAAAATTTTTTTATTCGTTCTTAATGAAAAGTTATTTTTCTTCTTGCCCTTTCTTAAGTATAGTTTTAGATTTTTCAATTTCAACAAGAAAAAACTTGGCTTTCTCTATAAAATTCTTTCAATAAAGGCATTCATCTCTTCAAATCCTTTAACACTGCTTCCCTGAATCATCTCCTTCTGTCCTCCTCCCCGGAAAGACAGTTTTTCTCCCAGTAGCTTTCCAAAGACTCGCATATCTTCTTCTCTGCTTCCTGCCACCACAGAAAAGCCTTCTTCCTTTTTCCCAAGGCAAATGAGGGAAAGGGGAAGAGAGCGTCGCAGTCTGTCACAGATTCTTTGCAGGTCCTTCATCCCAAGTTCGGACAGGTAGAGAAAGAGGTATTGATTCTTCCCGTAGTAGGAAAAGCAGCTATCCTTTAGAGGGCTTCCCAGCAATAGCGTTGCAGTACCTTCTCCATCTTCGATTTCTTTCCGTCGCTCTTCCAGCTCTTTCAATATCTTTTCTTCCAAAAGCCGGATTCCCGCCTCTAAAATTCCTCTTTTTTCTTCTTCCTTTTCAAGATGATATTTCTTAAAAATACTTGAAAAAGCAGAATCGCATAATTCTGGAAGTGTAAGTGCATATTGATAATAATCATTCAGATTTTGCTCATCAATATTTTGATTTCGACTGCTGACAGAAATTTCTGTACGAGCAATTGTCGAAAAAGCAGTTTCCGTCAGTTCTGTCAGTAATTTATATGTATCAATTGGTAAAATCTCATCAAAAATTAACTGAAAGTGCCAGAGCTTACTTGCCGTGTGCACTTCAACATTTTCAATATCAGCATGCTCAAATTGGCTAGAACGACGCAAATTTGGTGGCATTTTGATTTGTTCCATCAATTTTTCAAACAGATTTTCCATGTTTTTTGACCCTTTATCTTATTTTTTCTATCCTTAGCAAATAGAATTTCATTTCTCATTATAGCATAAAAAAATGTTGCTTTTCATACTTTTTTAAGAATAAAATAACTGACAAAACTGTCAGTTTTTTTATTTTAAAATTAATAGATACTGACAGAGCTGTCAGTAAAACTATTTACCAACTGAGTGATTTTTTTCATCCATTTCCCAAAAATAGAGCGCTTCTTCTACTGTCTGTGCTTCGCCACGTTTCATATAGCGAATCATATGACTGACAGCTTCTATTGTTTTAAATTGTGTGGGAATTCGTCGAAAGTGATTTAATTCTGTCTGAATTTTTTCTTCATCTTCTTTAAGTTTGTTCAAATCAGCATTTAAAGATTTCATTTTTAGAGAACTTTTACCCTCTAAAGCTAATTTTTCTTTAAATCTTTTGGAATCATATCTGAACAAAAGACAAAAAATGAATAAATAGACAACTGAAATCACCAACAAAAGAACTAATGACAACTTTAAAAATATTCCTAGTCCTAAAATAATAAGAAGAACTGCTAATTTTAAAATCAATGATAGACTTTGATGAGTATGAATTTTTTGCTTATCAGAGTGTTCAGCAAAAGATTCAATGCTTTGTTGAACTTTCTGCAAATCCTCAAGTAAGTGAAGCACTTTTTGACAATAAACTATCTCTTTATTAGTCGTTTCCACACAATCTACCTTTCATTCTCCCTTACTAGTCGAGCTAATATACGATTGAGTCCACGAGGGTCTTTATAGCCATGTTCAAAATAAAAGTCTGTGAACTCAATATCCTCAATTTTTAATTTCTGTTGAATCGCAAGTGAGAAAATATTGACATACTCTGCCATATCGCTCGTTTTGCCAATACATTGTAAACCAAGAA
>CALHIC010000128.1 GCA_938030845.1 uncultured Oribacterium sp.
AACCAACTTTTCTATATAGCTTTTTCGTACAGTTTCGGATTGCACAAAGCTATGATCCGCATGGGCTACTCCGGGTTGGCATACATAATAATCCATCATAACGATGGCCTTCCCATCTTCTTCGGCCGCCCATTCTATTTCCTTTGTCACAAACCAGGGAATATAGACCAGGTTTTTTGTATATTTCTTCATGTTCTCGCTATAGAAGAAAGGATCTATGCTCTGCACCATATTATTAGAGTCATAAGGGCTATTGATTACAATACAATCCGGCATCATGACATCAAAGGCATAAGCTTTATAATCTACATAAGTATAGGATTTGGGAAAATTCTCCAAATCTATTTCTTCTTCCATTAAAGCTCCGTTGCCCTTTCGATAACAATATGGAATGGGCATTAAGAGTACTTCCCAATCTTCTCTTTCTAGCATTTTCCGATAAAAGCCTTCAATACTTGAGAAATGCTTCGCTTTATCCAATAGAATGAGCATGGTTTTTTTCCATTCTTTTTCCAGTGTTTTTTCACATTCTAAACGCTTTTCTTTTAAATCTGTCAATTCTGCTTTGGGAGATTCGCCCTGCTGAGCCTTTTCATATGCCTGGAATAAAATCTCACAATAGCGGGACAAAAGAGCCACTGTTTCCGTGTTCTCTCCCAAACGTTGCTCTATCGTATTGCCTATAGTTAGAGCTGTATTCTGTATATCTGCCAACGTATTTTGTAAAAAGCTATAATCCTCCTCTCTACTTTTCATCGCCTCTTCTTGCTGTCCCAAAGAACGAAGAACGGAAAAAACCATATCTCTAATATTCTCTTTTTTCTCGTGTTCCAAATCTTCTTTTTTAAAACGGTAACGGAAATGCCATTTATCCTCTCCTCCCGCTATGTCAATTAAATTTTTTTCAATAGGGATAATTATGGGCTCCTCCTGATACGTTCGGTGTTGTATAATCCCCATACTCAATTCTTAAAATCTTATCTACATTTTTAGGCGCAGGAAAAGAAACCCCTTCAAAACTAATGGAAGAAAGGGGAAATACTTCTTCCTGCGGATAATAATATTGCTTGAATTGTAAGGCACCGGGAATCCAAGCATAAAGATCCTTTCTTCCCTTTTCCCCTTCAAACTCCTTACAATATTTATTCAATAAGCGATAAACCTGAGGCTTTAATTCTTCTTTTCGGTTAAAGTGAACCTGCAATTTACTTTCCACAAGCTTCAAGGTTTTTTCAAAATGCTTTCCTGAACATTCTCCGTCCAGTACTTTTTTTACCAGCTGAGCCAGAACAATAATCTTTGACTCTCTCAACTTTTCCAGCTCTGCATTTTTAGCTATAGAATCATTTATGCAAATATCTATGGCAATCATATAAGGAAACTCATGATATTTGCTTAATCGTTTATCATCCAAACTTACATCATGGAATCCCAAGCATGCTATAACGTTGCCATAATCTCTGCTCTTTTCAAGGGAATTAAAATTCAATTCCGGTGGAATCTCTTTTTCTACCACCTCTGCAAAACGATTATAGTCTTCTCGATTCATGGAAATATCAATGTCATCGTCCCAAGGAATAAATCCACCGTGTCGTTTCGCACCAATTAAGGTACCGTAATCAATATAATAAGAAATATTATATTTTTTACAGATTCTATCCAGTTCCAGCAAGATTTCTATAGCCGCCGCCCAACAGCGTTTCATAATCCCCGGGATATAAAAACCGTTTCGTATTTCATCCTCAAAAAAATCTTTATTAAATTCCATGATATCTCCTTTATTCTATAATTTTTCCCTTTATATATTCCTTATGTACTATTTCAGATAATAATTTTTCAAAAACAGAAGCTTCTCCTTCTCCAACTTCGTCAAAGCTTTTTTGAAAACTCTCTATGGAAAGAAGTTTTTTCTCTAACGCCTTCTCATAAGACTCCACATTGGCTTGTGAAAAAACATTTTTTCTCCAGTAGTGAAGATATCCCTTAAGCATATCTTCCTTAGGAAGAATAGTGAAATCACAGTGAGCAATTCCCGGCAACGGTATATAATAGCGCTGATTATAGAGAGATTTCTCCTCTCCTTCTTTGGCTCTTTCCACTATAAAATCCGGATAATAAATCAAATTAGGGGTGAATTCCTTTATCCTATTAGTATCATAGAAGGGATCCAAAGAAAAAACCGGATTCACGTAATCAAAGGCCACAGGTGTCACTAGAATATCCGCCTGTAAACTCTGCAAGTTTAAGCTTTCATAATCCAAGATTTGATATTTCTTCTGAAATATTTTCCCTTCATATATTCTTTCCCTAAGCTCTCCCTTAACATTTTTAAAGCCATAGGGTACAGGAAGAAGGTAGGCATCCATCTTCTCCCCTTCCAGTATCTTTTGAAAATCTGCGGCCAAACTTTCTTCAAAACGGGAGTAAGAATAGGCTAAAAATACCACTCGTATCTTCCAATCCTTCTGAAATTGTTCCTTAGCATTCTCTATCGTCTTTAGAATTTGATATATCTTAGCTGTCGTCTCATCATGATAATGATCCTCTCTCTTTTTTTCAGGCAACTCTTCTGAGAAAATATATTCTTCGCTACAGCTTTTTTTTGCCACGCATTCATAAAGTCGAAAAACCATATTGCAAAAGCTTTCCAGTAAACTCACCGAAGGAAAACTTCCTCTTGTTTCAATAGCATTTCCTATCGCTAAAGCATCTTCCTGTGATTTTTGGCATAGGAACTTTAGTTCTTCGCCATCTGGCCTCTTTTCCAAAGCATTCTTCCAAGACCGTTCCAAGCCGGCAAAACTTTCCAGGATCATACTGCGTACATTATTTCTTTTACTGTCTCTTAAATCTTCTTCCAAAAAGAAATATCGATAAGGATTCTTTTCTCCAAGACTATGGTGGAAGTACTTCTCTGAATCTTTATAAAAGGGATAGAAATGTCCTCCTAAATTTTGCTTCGGAATAAGATAATCTCCATATTCCTCTTTCAAAACTTCCTCCAAATTTGAAGGAGCTGAAAATTCTTGTCCATAAAGGGATAGTTTCCTGCATGCATCTCCCAAATACCAGCTCCTTCTCATCCTCCCCTTGCGTCTTAAAGCATAATCCGGCCCCCAAGCCACATACTTTGTATCTCGATCCTCTACAAAGCTATATAAACTGTCCATAGCATAATAGATTTCTCCCATAAAAGACTTGCCATCCTTTGGAAATAGCATCAGGTTTCCTATTCCATAAGGCTCTAGAAAGTGATGTATTGCCTCTCGAATATCAGCAAGCTCTTTTTTCCATTTCCGACATAATTGAGCATAATTCGACTCTTTGTCTTCTTCTACAGCCTTTAATAAAGAAGCCAGATAATAGAATATCTTTTTGCGTTCCTCTTCCTTCTCATCATCTAAAACATCTTCCAAAATACGGATATCTACTCCTACATAGAAGGGAAATTGCTTAAAAAATTCCTGCTTTTCCGGATTAAAGCTTGGAGACTTCATCCCTATGGCAGCCATAGAACTGGCTGTCACTCTATCTTTGCCTACATAATAAAAGCCAATTTCTTCCGGTAGCTCTTCCTCAATACAAGCTGCCAAACGTCTAAAATCCTTTCGATACATGGAAATGTCCAAATCATCATCCCAAGGAATAAATCCCTTATGCCTAACTATTCCAAGTAAAGCACCGCAATCTAAAAAATAAGAAATTTGATTCTTCTTACAAAATCCGTCCAAAAAAGAGAGAAGCTGTAATTCTGCCGCCCAGGCCCGCTTCATGAGTCCCGGAACATAAAAGCCCTCTATCACTTCATCTAAAAAAAACTCATTTTGAAATTCCAATTTCTTCCTCCTAAAAAGATACCCTTATACCTTTTCCATAATGCATCCGAAGCTATTTCGCTCAATAGCATGCAGTAGCGATATCTTTACTTTTTCAGTAATGCTTCCATGTCTTAAGGCAATGCTTCAAATTGCTTAGCTAAGCCTACTATTCTCAAGAGCTACTCCGGTAAGCTCCGGAATATTCTTCTAAAATCAAGCAAAAATCAACAAAAGGAGCGGCTGCTTTTACGCATCGCTCCAAAGATTTCCTTTCATTTTTCCTGCATCATGCTACTAAAGAGCATCATCTTTTTCCTTCCTTGGCGGCTTTTCGAAAAGCCCTACTCATCCTTTTTTCTTTTTCTGGCATGCTCAAAAATCAGTCGGAACACATGATTTCGTACCTCCGACTCCTCTCCGGAGCTCATTCGGAGGAAGCGAAGCCCATAGCCGTAGGTTCCCCGATCATTGGTCTTTACCCAAACCACCACCAGCTTTAACTCTCTATCCATCTTGTCAAAGCGGTAACGGAAATGAACAATATCATCTTCCTTCAAGGCTTCCCGGGTCTCCATAAAGATTCCCCCTGCACTTAAATTCCGGATAATGCCGAAAAAATGTACCTCTTCGTCCCCTTCTCCTTCTTTTACAAAGGGAAGCTCCATCGCCACGGATACCCGCACATCGTTTTGCCGCTGTACTACCCGAAGCACTTCCTTCACATCGCAAATGCCCATCCAGGGATAAGGACTGTCCGGAAAGGCCGGATTTCTTTTCATTACAACTTCCGCAAGGGTTACAATCATCCCCTGCTGCTTATCATAAAAATCTATTTCCGAAACAAAACGGCTGTCTTGAAACTTATAGCCTTTAAAGTAGAGAAAGATTTCCTCTCCCTGTAATTCCACATCCACCGGAAGGTTTCTATCCTCCTCCGGCCAATGAACCATGCCTCTATTGCAATCTCGTAATACCATCATTCTACTCCCTTAAATGAACAGCATTTGATCAATCCGAAATTTCCCCGATACGGGATGGCATCATCATCTGCATTTGTAATAGAGAAACTAAGCTTTGAAAGCTCTTTTTATCCAGTGTTACCGTACCATTGTCCGCTCCGTCTCCCGCTGCCGCTTCTCTGCCGGAATTTAAAAGCGCATTGCTAAGAATAGACTGAAGCACTCCGGAGAAAAGCACATTTTGGCCTCCGGATAATCCCAGGCCGGAAAAAAGATTGTTGGAGGAACCGCTTAAAGCCCCCAAGCCCCCTGTAGACAGCAAACTGTTTGCGGAAATACTGCTTGAAGAGCTTCCGTAGCTGCTTACGCTGCTGCCCTGTCCGAAATAATTACTTTTTACATTGTACGCGGAATCCCCCAGATCGGCCATGATTTTCTTTACATAGTTCTGAGTCTCCTTATAGGGAGGCACACCATTATACTTTTTTACCGCGCCCGGGCCTGCATTGTAGGCAGCCAAAGCCAAAGGTACGGAACCGAAGCTTTTGATATTATCTCGTAACAGCTTCGCTCCTCCCATAATATTTTCATAGGGATCGAAAACATTCTTTACCCCCAGACTCTTGGCAGTGCCCGGCATGAGCTGCATGATTCCTGAAGCGCCTGCATGAGAAACATCGTTAGGATTAAAGTTTGACTCCGCCTTGGCAACCGCAATCAAAAGAGATTTGGATACCCCGTAGGTTCTGCTGGCTTCTTCAAAAATGGCATCATATTTAGCCGCACCTGCAGGCACGGACTTTTGCTTCTGCACATTTTGCATTACGGAGGCGAAAGAAGTCCCTGTGGTACTCTGTGTTTTTGTATTCAGCGCAGACTGTGCCTGCACAGCATTCTGATTCTGAATGCCATTTAAGATTGAAATTCCATTTGCCATCTAAATCTTTACCCTTTTCCTGTAAAATATATGGTGAAACGTCATTTGTTCCAGTTCTATTTGCACTATCTTTTCTTTTATCGGCAAGATGGGATGGTTTTATAAATCTTTACAGGGAATTTGCAAGGGAAAGTAGGAGTAGGCTACGTAAAGCAGAGAGTAGTACTCTTTTAAATGTAATGAGAGGTATTAGTACTTGCGGCAAGTGTCATTTTTTTTCTTTTTTCGGATATATCGACATACAGTAACGCAGGAGAAGTACTCCTTTAAAGGCAATGTGAGGCCGTCGGTACTTGCACTAAGTGCTTTTCTTAGTGCTTAGTACCGCTACGAGCCGAGCTTAGCGAGAGCGTGCCTGCAAAGGAGTACTACTCACTGCTTTACGTATTATGAATCACCTCCCTGCAAAGGAG
>CALHIC010000129.1 GCA_938030845.1 uncultured Oribacterium sp.
AATGTTTCTGCGGGTACTTTGAATCAGTCCGGTTTTATCAAGGCTAAAGCCAGCAGAGTAGGAAAGGACACCACCCTATCTCAAATTATTCAAATGGTATCCGATGCGGCAGCGACCAAGGCTCCTATAGCCAGAATTGCCGATCAAATCTCCGGCATTTTTGTGCCGGCAGTTATCGGTATTGCAATCCTGACCTTTGTTATCATTCTTTTAAGCGGAGGAACATTTTCCGATGCTCTTTCCAGAGCCGTAGCTGTTCTGGTAATCAGCTGTCCCTGTGCTTTGGGACTGGCCACACCGGTAGCCATTATGGTGGGAAATGGAGTCGGCGCGAAGAACGGGCTCTTGTTTAAAACCGCCGCTTCTTTGGAGGCTGCCGGAAAGGTAGAGATTATTGCACTGGATAAGACCGGTACCATTACCAACGGAACACCGGTGCTTACGGATATTCTTCCCATGCAGGGAGTTTCGGAAGCAGAGCTTTTGACTCTGGCAGTATCTTTGGAAAAGAACTCGGAACACCCCTTGGCAAAGGCTATTCTAAACTATGGAGAAGAGAAGAAGATTTCTCCCCTGCCCGTGGATAATTTTCAGGCTATGGTGGGACATGGTGTTTCCGGAACCATAGAGGGAGAAAAAGCTGTGGCAGCTTCCTTATCCTATATGAAAGAGCATTTTTCTTTGGAAAAGAGCTTTGAGGAGCAGTGTAACAGCTTTTCTGAAAAGGGAAAAACCCCATTATTCTTTGCAAGAGGAGAGAAGCTTTTGGGCTGTATCGCCGTAGCGGATACCTTAAAGGAGGATGCTAAGGCGGGAATCGGAGAGCTGAAAAAGCAAGGTATTTTCACGGTTATGCTTACCGGAGATCAGAGAAGGACAGCAAATGCCATCGGAAAGGAAGCCGGAGTGGATATGGTCATTGCAGAAGTGCTTCCCGACGGAAAAGAAGCGGTTATCCGAAAGCTGCAAAACTATGGTAAGGTTGCCATGGTAGGAGACGGTATCAATGATGCGGTTGCTCTGACAAGAGCGGATTTGGGTATTGCCATAGGTGCCGGAACGGATGTGGCCATTGATGCGGCGGATTTGGTGTTGATGAAATCGAAGGTAAAGGATATTCCGAAGAGTATTCGACTTTCCAGAGCCACGATTCGAAACATTCATGAAAATCTGTTCTGGGCTTTCTTCTACAATGTGATTTGTATCCCCCTTGCTGCAGGATTTTATTCCGCCATCTTCCATTGGAATTTTGCCATGAGTCCTATGGTGGGGGCAGCGGCGATGAGTCTTTCCAGCTTTACCGTGTGCTTAAACGCACTAAGGTTAAACTTATTTAATATAAACAATTCCGCTGGAGATCATAGGAAAGGTTTGGCGGAAGAAAAGAGAGAAAAGCTACTGTTGGATTTTGACTCTGAAAAGAAAGAGAGTCATGCAGAAAAAGAAAAGGAGATTGTTATGGAGAAGCATTTGGTAATTGAGGGTATGATGTGCGGACATTGTTCCGGAACTGTAAAGAAGGCTTTAGAGGCTTTGCCACAGGTGGAAAAGGCTGAGGTTAGTCATGAAACCGGTAAGGCCGTTGTTACTTTGAAAGAAGCCGTGGCGGATGAAGTATTGAAGAAGGCTGTAGAGGATCAGGAATATACGGTAAAATCCATTTCATAATTAATTTTCATCATCATTTTTCATAATCAGTGTACATAATCAAGTAAGGCTCTGATTTTATAAAACGATGTGAAAGCAAGAATGTCTATAAGGGAGAATGCATTTATGCAGGAGGAGCAAAAGCAAGAGCAAGAGGCTTCCCTGGAAATGGGAGGCTGCTGCGGAGGAAGAAAGAAAAAACAGGCTAGAGATGAGGGAGAAAGAAGAGATTTAATTTCTCGCTTAAACCGTATGGAGGGACAGATTCGAGGAATTCGCAATATGCTTTTAGAGGAGCGATATTGTGTGGATATCCTTACCCAGGTAAGTTCCGTTTCCTCCGCCCTAAAGGCCTTTAGCAAAGAGCTGTTACAAAGCCATATAGAAAGCTGTGTGGTTTCCGATATTCAGGAAGGAAAAACCGAGGCGGTGGAGGAGCTTTGCGGCTTGATTAAGAAGATTATGTAACGAAAAATTTTCTTACGCTTTTCATACTTTAAACACAAAAGGACTCTATACTCCATAGAGTTCTTTTTTTATTCTTAGGGAGTAGCGTCTGAAGAGAGTACAGTATCTCGTTTAGAAGAAGCTGCTTTAAAGTTTCACCTTGTATTCTACTTTTAACAGGGCAATGGTTGAAACAATATAAAGAAATTTTAGGAATACCGTATAGAAAACAAATGAAAGGAGATGCTTATGGATAATAAGAACAATTCTATGCCCGGCTGGGATGATTTCTTTCCCGGCAACAAAAAGGATGACAATGGAGGGGGGAACAGACCCAGATCTTTCCTGTTCTATGTCTTTATTGCCATGATTATTACTTTATTGCTGAATACCTTTGTATTTCCGGCAATGAAGCAGGCAAGAATTGAGCCCGCTGCGTATTCAGAATTCCAAAAGGCCATAACGGATAAGACCGTCACCAAGGTGGAATTTAATCAAAATACCATTGTGTATGAAGTAAAAAAAGACGGTAAGACGCAAAGCTACAGCACCACAAGAGTGAACAACGAGTTTAACGAAGCCCAGATTATGCAGGAGTTAAATGCTCAGGGAGTAGAGTACAATGAAAGTATTCCTGTAGAGAGTAATTTCTTCTTAAATTTCATTCTTTCCTGGGTTGTGCCTTTACTGCTCTTTATGGCTTTAGGAAATTGGCTTTCCAAGCGTATGGGATCTGCAATGGGCGGCATGGGAGGCGGTTTAGGAAGATCCAACGCCAGAGAATATGAGAAGAAGGATGACAGCATCCGCTTTAAGGATGTGGCCGGAGAAGATGAGGCGAAGGAGCTTCTCACGGAGATGGTGGACTACTTAAATCATCCGGACAAGTATTCCAGAATCGGTGCCAAGATTCCCAAGGGAGCTTTGCTTGTGGGACCTCCGGGAACCGGTAAAACCATGCTGGCCAAGGCTGTGGCCGGTGAAGCAGGAGTTCCTTTCTTTTCCATTTCCGGATCGGAATTCGTGGAGATGTATGTGGGTATGGGAGCGGCGAAGGTTCGTGATCTTTTCGATCAGGCGAAGAAAAAGTCCCCCTGCATTATCTTTATTGATGAGATTGATGCCATCGGTAAGAAGAGGGGAGCAGGAGGTTTAGGCGGAAACGACGAAAGAGAACAGACCTTAAACCAGCTTCTTACGGAGATGGACGGCTTTGACAGCTCGAAGGCAATCATCCTTTTGGCGGCAACTAACCAGCCTGACCAGTTGGATCCGGCGCTGCTTCGTCCGGGCCGTTTTGACAGAAGAGTTCCGGTAGAGCTTCCGGATTTTCAGGGAAGAGTGGATATCTTAAAGGTACACGCCAAGAAGATTAAGATGTCTGACAATGTGAATCTGGAGGCTATTGCCAAGGCTGCTCCCGGGGCCTCCGGTGCGGAGCTTGCCAATATCATTAACGAGGCTGCTCTTCGTGCCGTTCGTGCCGGAAGAGAAAGAGTGATTCAGTCTGACCTCGAAGAGTCCATTGAAGTGGTTATTGCGGGTTACCAGAAGAAAAATAAGGTGATGACGGAGAAGGAAAAGCTGATTGTGGCATACCATGAGGTGGGACATGCCTTGGTTGCAGCCTTACAGAAGGACTCCGCTCCGGTTCATAAAATTACCATTATTCCCAGAACCTCAGGTGCTTTGGGCTATACCATGCAGGTGGAGGAAGAAGGAAACCATTATCTCTATTCTAAGGAAGAGCTGGAAAATGAAATTGCCACTCTTACCGGCGGACGTTGTGCGGAGGAACTGATTTTCCATACCTGTACTACAGGAGCTTCCAATGATATTGAGCGGGCAACCAAGTCTGCAAGAGCCATGATTACCCGCTACGGTATGAATCCGGAGGTGGGAATGGTTGCTATGGAACAGCTTCATAACCAGTATCTTGGGGGAGATTCCAGCCTAACCGTTTCTCCGGAAACCCAAACCAAGATTGATGAGATGGTTGTAGCCTTGGTAAAGAAACAACACGATAAAGCTTATAAGCTTTTGGAAGACAATATTACCAAGCTTCACGAAATTACCAAGTTCCTCTATGAAAGAGAAACCATTACCGGAGAAGAGTTCCTGGAGATTTTAAACCGAAAGGAAGTAGACCCCTCCGTAGTAGCAAGAGAGGAAAACTAAGCCGGTTTTCACATATTACATAAAATGGAAATGTACCAGATATACATTTCTCCGACATAGAGTATAGGTCTGTAATGAAGGCAATCTGAGCCCGTCGGCACTTGCGAAAAACACAGGAACTGTTGTTTTTCGCTTAGTGTCCGCTACGAGGCGAGGCTAGCGAAAGCGTGCCCTATTTCAACCCTATACTTTATAAGGAGAAAAATTTGGTGCATTTCTTTTTTATTTTCTAACAAAAAAGATAGATTTTTTATCGAAAAATATGGTAAAGTGACAGTATTCAAAAAATTTCAGGAAAAAATCAAAAGAATTACAGGGATATGACAAGGAATGAATGCATAGGATCGGTTCAAAAAAGTCAAGGAGGAAGTATGAAAAGAGATTTGGATTATCTTCGTCTGCTGGCAAAGAGCTTTCCCAGTGCGGATGCGGCGGCAGCGGAGATTATCAATTTGCGGGCGATTTGCGGTCTTCCCAAGGGGACTGAATATTTTTTTTCAGACCTTCACGGAGAAAGTGAAGCCTTCATTTTCCTGATGCGTTCCGCTTCAGGAGTTATTCGTTCAAAGATTTCCGATGTTTTTTCTCATTATCTTGGAGAAGAGGAACAGCTGAATTTAGCCAATCTGATCTATTATCCCAGAGAGACTTTTATGGATAAGCGCAATACCTATCTGGAGGATAAGGAATGGCAGAAGATTACCATTCACCGTCTGGTGGCCCTATGTCTAAAGATTGCTTCCAAGTATACCCGTTCCAAGGTCCGAAAAAAGCTTCCGAAGGAATTTGCCTATGCTATTGATGAGCTTTTGCATGATGAGGAAGAAGATACCAGACTTTACCATAAGGAGATTTTACAGGGGATTCTGGATGTTGAGAGAGGACAGGCTTTTATAATTGCTCTTTGTAAGTTGATTCAAAGCCTTAGCATCGACAGCCTGCATATTATCGGAGATATTTTTGATAGAGGGCCTCATGCAGATCAGATTATGGAAGAGCTGATGTGCTTCCATGATGTGGATATTCAGTGGGGAAATCATGATGTGGATTGGATGGGGGCTTTTTGTGGAAATCCTGCCTGCATTGCCAATGTTTTACGAATAGCTACCTCCTATAACAGCTTTGATGTTTTGGAGGACGGCTATGGTATCAATCTTCGTCCTCTGTCCATGTTTGCTCAGGAGGTATACGGGAATGACCCCTGTAGTTGTTTTACTCCTCATTTGTGGGATAAAAACATTGCGGATTCTGTAGAGCCGGAGCTGGCCGCAAAAATGTGTAAGACCATCAGTGTGATGATGTGGAAGCTGGAGGGACAGTTGATTCGCAGACATCCTGAGTATGGTCTGGAGCATAGAATGCTTCTCCATAAGGTCAATCTGGAGAAGGGGGAGGTAGAGGTAGACGGTAAAATCTATCCTATGAAGGATTGTCATTTTCCTACGGTGGATTGGAAGGATCCGTATACCCTATCGGAAAAAGAGCAAGAGCTTATGGATACCCTGATTTACAGCTTTACCCATTCCAAAGTTTTAAAGAAGCATATTGATTTTTTCTTTACCCATGGTTCCATGTATAAAATAATCAACCATAATATATTGTATCATGGCTGCATTCCCATGACGGAGGATGGAGACTTTCTTCCCCTTAGCACCAGAGATGGAGCAGTTTCCGGAAAGCGTTTAATGGATTACTGTGAGCAAAAGTGTATCGAAGCTTATTTTATGAACGAAGAATTGGATCCTAATGGGAAGCTTTATGCAACGGATTTCTTCTGGTATCTTTGGTGCGGTCCTAAGTCTCCCTTGTTTGGGAAGGATAAGATGACCACCTTTGAGCATTGTTTTATTGAGGATCCGGAAAGTCATAAAGAAAACTTCAATTCCTATTACAAATGGATAGAAAAAGAAAGCTATGTGGACAAGATTATTCAGGAGTTTGATGAGGATCCGGAGCTTTCCCATATTGTAAATGGTCATGTGCCGGTAAAGAGTAAGAAGGGGGAAAGCCCCATTAAAGCTTCCGGAAAGCTTTTCATCATTGATGGGGGTATTTCCAAAGCTTATCATTCCAAGACGGGAATTGCAGGCTACACCCTGATTTATGATTCCAAGCATTTGTCTTTGGCGAAGCATAAGGATTTCCATAAGGGAGAGGAGAATACTCCGGAGATTCAGATGGTGGAAAGGATGAAAACCAGAATCCGAATCGGAGAAACGGATAAGGGTATAGAGCTTCGCAGGCAAATGACGGATCTTTTGGATTTGTTGGAAGCTTATCAAAATGGTGAAATAAAAGA
>CALHIC010000130.1 GCA_938030845.1 uncultured Oribacterium sp.
AGATTTACGGCAAGGTAGGCCTGAAATTGGGGGAATTTAACTGTGCTCCGGTTTCAGGTCTTTCTTTTCTTCACAAAAAGCCAAGCAATTTTCTTCCCTCCATTGAGAAAATCAAGCATCTATGCTAGACTATTGCGGATTGGAGAGATTATGATTCGATTTATACATGGCATTTTACGGGAAGTAAAAGAGGATATGTTGGTAATAGAAGCAGGAGGACTGGGATATGGAGTTCGCATTCCTGCTTCTGTTTTTGATAAAGCACCTAAGACGGGAGAGGAAATTCTTCTTCATACCTACTTTTCGGTTCGAGAGGATAGTCAGGAGCTTTTCGGCTTTTGGGAGGAAAGGGACAGGGATTTTTTCATCAAGTTACTTTCCGTTTCCGGTATTGGTCCTAAGACCGCTTTGGGAATTTTCTCTTGTATGAGCAGGGAGGAGCTGATACATGCCATTATCAGCAATGACAGCAAGAAGATACAGCAGGCTCCGGGGCTGGGGAAGAAATCTGCGGAAAGATTGATTGTGGAGTTACGGGACAAAGTACCTAAGGAGGACATTACGTTTTCCGGAGAAGAAGCTGTTGAGACGACTTCTTCCTCTATAGCTGTGGAGGAAGCGGTGGAAGCCTTGGTGTCCTTGGGATATTCCGCCATGGAAGCGAAAAGATGGATCAGGTCGATTCCGGCCTATGAAGAAAAGACCGCGGAGGAGCTGTTACGGCTTAGTCTGAAGCAGTTTGCGTTGTAAGGGATTTTTATGGAAAGAAAACTGATACAAACAGAGGAGAGTAAGGAGGATTTATCTTTTGATCCTAAGATTCGACCTCAATTTTTGAAAGATTATATCGGGCAGGAAAAGTTAAAGGAAACCCTGTCTATCTTTATAGAAGCCGCGAAAAAGAGAAAGCAAAGTTTGGATCACTGCCTCTTTTACGGACCTCCCGGATTGGGCAAAACCACAATTTCCAACATTATTGCCAATGAACTGGGGGTGCACTGCAAGATTACTTCCGGACCGGCTATTGAAAAGCCGGGGGAAATTGCGGCGATTCTGAATAACCTTTCCGAAGGAGATGTACTCTTTGTGGATGAGATTCATAGACTGAATCGACAGGTGGAGGAAGTGCTTTACCCGGCTATGGAAGATTTTGCCATAGATGTGCTTTTGGGAAAGGAAAGTAGCACCCGTTCCATTCGTCTGGATTTACCCCGTTTTACCCTAGTAGGAGCGACTACCAGAGCAGGA
>CALHIC010000131.1 GCA_938030845.1 uncultured Oribacterium sp.
CCCCGGTCGCCGGCATTGTGAAGAAATGGCGAGACTATCTCGCCGTTTTTTTTACAAAAAATCAGGAGATATACCCAAGTGGTTGAAGGGTCCGCACTCGAAATGCGGTAGGTCGGGAAACCGGCGCGAGAGTTCGAATCTCTCTATCTCCGGGATAGGCCGGGAAGGAAATGCGTGCAGAGAGCATTTTTCTTTCCCGGTTTTTTTAAACGGTAGGAGGCAAGAGGATGCAGGAATTCATTTTGGTAGCGGAAAAGTTATTTATCGGCTTTTTGGCTTTGATTTTTGTCATTAACATTTCCGGAAAAGGCAATCTGGCACCCAGTACAGCCTCCGATGCGGTGCAAAACTATGTATTGGGTGGTATTATCGGTGGCGTAATTTATAACGACAACATCAAGATTTGGGAATATCTGGCGGTGTTGGCGATTTGGTGCGGTCTGGTTCTGCTTCTTCGCTATGTGAAGATGCACAATGTGAAAATGAAGCAGGTCCTGGACGGTATTGCCCTTCCCGTAGTGGATGAGGGGACTATTCTCTATGATAACTGCAAAAAGCTGGGACTTTCCGCCCACGATCTTTCCTTTAAATTACGAACCAATCGGGTATATTCCGTAACAGAGGTGAAAAGAGCTGTTTGTGAGCAGAACGGACAGTTAATTATCGTAAAATACGGAGAGGAAAATCCAAAATTCCCCCTGATTACCGATGGTCACCTTCAGAAAAATATTCTGACCATTATCGGAAAAAACAAGGAATGGCTTCAAGAGGAATTGAAAAAGCAGGGCTATCAAAGTATACACGAGGTATATTTGGGAGAATATAATAAAGGAGAGCTTAAGTTATTTCCGTATAAATCATAGAGAATGCTAAAAAAAGAAAAAAGCTTCTTTTCCATAAAGCGGACAGGTTCTCCTCATGGGGAGAACAATTCAGTTCAGTCGGAGGAAAGGGAAGCTTTTTTTTGTGAAGAAAAAATGTTATAGTAAACTAACTTTGTTACAGAAGACATCTTTAGTTTTTCTTATTGAAAAATGGATTTAAAGGCTAAACCGGAGAACGGTTTTGCTGTTCGTTTGAAAGGAGCAGTTTATGGAATGGAAGATAGAGAAGCATCAGATTCGTTATGAAGAGGACGGAAAAGTCCTGGCGGAAATTACCTTTCCTTATTATAAGGCAGAGGAAAAGGTCTATGAATTTGACCATACCTTTGTAGATCCCTCTCTTCGGGGACAGGGAATTGCAGGGACCTTGGTGGAAAAGGCTATTGCAGAGGTCAGGGCACAGGATGGAAAAATCCTTCCCACCTGTCCTTATGTAAAGGAATGGTTTGCCCGTCACAAAGAGGAAGAGGGGATTTTGTATCGTGAGCACTAAAAAGATATTGCCTCATACTTCTTTTTCTTTTGCACGCCTCCGCAAGTCTTATCTTGTCCTTAGCGCCTGTCTTGTCCTCGGTGTCTGCCTTATTCTTAGCGCCTGTGGAAAAAAGAATCGCTACCAGGACCAGTTTATGGATGTCTTTGATACGGTTTCTCTGGTTATCGGCTACGAGGGAAATGAAGGGGACTTTCAGAAAAACTTTAAGGCAGTGCATAAGCGCCTGCAGGAGCTCCATCAGCTTTTTGATGTGTATGACGATTATCCCGGAGTACAGAACTTAAAGTATGTAAATGAAAATGCCGGCACTGCTCCGGTAAAGGTGGATCCGGAGATTATGGCCTTACTGAAGTTCGGTAAGGAAATCTATGAAAAGACTGACGGAGAGGTAAATATCGCCTACGGGGCCGTTCTTCGCATCTGGCATGACTATCGGGAGGCAGGCATTGCCAATCCGGAAAATGCAAGTCTTCCGGAGGAAGAGGCTCTTTTGGAGGCGTCCAAACATTGTAATATTGAGGATTTGATTTTGGACGAAGAAAACTCCACCGTGTACTTTCAAGATCCGGAGCTTAGACTGGATGTGGGCGGCATTGCCAAGGGCTGGTCCGTGGAAAGGGCAGCAGAGCTTTTGGAACAAGCCGGTGCCAAGCATTATTTACTGAATATTGGCGGAAACCTGAGGGCTATCGGGAAAAGGGGAGACGGAAAACGCTGGGTTTGCCCCGTGGAAAATCCCTTTTATGTGGATGGACAGGATACGGAGCAGTTTGCGGTGGCAGGAGAAATTGAAGATACTTCTTTGGTCACCAGTGGAGACTATGAACGTTTTTATGTGGTAAACGGAAAGCGATATGCCCATATCGTGGACCCGAGAACAGGGATGCCGGCTGACCGCCACCGTTCCGTAAGCATTTTGACCAAGGATTCCGGCCTTGCGGATGGGCTTTCTACGGCTCTTTTTATTCTGGATGTGGAAGAGGGAAAAGCGCTTCTGAAGAAGATTCAGGATAGCGGAGCGGATGTGGAAGCGATGTGGATCGAGCCGGATGGAACACAAGAGTATACAGAGAATTTTTTGAGGAAAATATCGGCAGAGGGAAATTCCTGATTTCAGTCGATTTTACATTACGGAGACGTTTCACAGCGCTTCAGCCTG
>CALHIC010000132.1 GCA_938030845.1 uncultured Oribacterium sp.
TTAGCAGTGTTCGACTTCGTAACGATTACGATAAACAAACAATTAAATAGATTTCATTTTGTGAAAGCTGCTTATCATTTTTTACATTTTGCCGAAACTGTATGTAGTATAAAATATCTTCAATCTTCTGTACTATGTACGGTTTTTTACTTTGTATTTTTGCAAAATTAGTTTAGGCGATGCCCATTTATAAGACAGTTTTCCATAGGATATGGACTCGCTAATAGAAGGAGAAGCATTATGGGATGGGATCAGGATAGTCAAGCCATGGACGGTTTGGCAGAACATAGAACTTATAATACAGCTGAAAAGCATTCACAGAAGCTTGTGCGGAAACATACACAAAAATATAGTGATAAAACTTTAGGAGCAAGAAAGAACGGGGGACATCCCTTATCCGTTTTTTCTCGCTCCTTTATGCTGTCTATTCCTCTGGCTCTGACCCTTCCGCTCTTTTCCCTAACAGCTCAGGCAGAGGGAAAATGGGTGCAGGCTGAGGGACAGTGGCAGTATCAGGTGGAAGGGCAGAACCAGAAGGGCTGGAAGGAAATCTCTGGCAGCTGGTATTATTTTGATCCTCTTACCGGGAAAATGCAGGATGGCTGGATTCTGGCAGACGGAAAATGGTATTTTTTGAAGACGGATACCGCGAACTGGGGAAAGATGGCTCAGGGCTGGACCTGGGTGGACGGCTATTGTTATTTTCTAAAGGATAATGGAACAATGGCTACTGAGGAGAAGACTCCGGATGGATACAGCATTTCCGCAAACGGGCAGTGGGTTCAAGATGGTAAGCCTGTGCATGAAGAAGGGAAGGGCGTTTCCTCCCGGCGTTCTGCGCAGGTGGAAAAGGAAATCAAGGCAGGAGCTGCAGAGGGACAGCAGATAAATGCAAATGGAGAAGCACAAAATACCGTGATTACGGGGATTGCCGGCTCCGGTGGAAGCGGTGGTTCCGGTGGCGGAGGCGGTTTTAGCGGCGGTTCCGGTTCCGGTGGTGGCTCAAGTTCCGGTGGCAGTTCAAGCTCCGGAGGCTTCGGTTCCGGAAGCGGCTCGAGTTTTGCCAGTGCTTTCGGCTCTACTTCAAGTGCTTCCGGCTCTTCTGCAAGTTCTGTTGGCGGAGGCTTTCATTTTGGTGCCGGCAATAGTTCCGGTACGGTTGAGAGCGGCTCAAGGCAAAGAGACCTTTTCGGTGATAGCCAATCTGATTCTGTAAGCAATACCGAAGATAATACAGGATTTTCCTCTGAAGCAACGGAAGAAGAAAACACATTTTCCGAAGAAGAGTTGGCAAGAAGGGCAGAAAAGCAGAGAAAGCAGGCGGAAAAAGAGCTTGCCAAGCGTAAGAAGCTTTTAGAAAAAATTGAAAATGGACAAAACAACAATACTGTAGAATATGAAACAGAGGAGGGAGAAAAGCGGACTGTCCTTTTTGTAAAAGGGGTTAAAGCTCCAAAATTGGGAGAAAATGGTGATTTTCGGAAGTCGAAAGACCATGGATACATTGATTACAAAGCTCCCTTTGAGGAGGGACAGGGCTATTTTGATGTGAACAAAGCCCCCTTTGGAACGAATAAAGAGATTGATCGAAATCTTTGCTTTGCGGCAGCAGCCAGCAACACCCTGCATTGGTATTTGCAACAGAATAAAAAAGAAATCAAGGACTATATCGAAGATAACGGGGATGTTATTAGAACGATAGGCGCCAATACATATAGCTTAAGGGAAATGCTGAATCAGGATGTGGAGCAACAAGGAAGCCTGATTTATCAGTATTTTAAGGAAATGTATGGAAATAATGAGACGGGCTATTATACGGTTCCACTTATGGATCTTTTCCTAAACGGTTATACTCCTAAGGAAGATCGAAAAACCAATATAGAAGATAAGGATTTGCAGCCGGATGCAAGGGGCGGATTTTTATATGGAATTATAGGGACTAAGCCGCAAACCGGTATGCAGTCAGTAAAAAATTTGAGTGATTTGGGGAACAGTCTGCAGCATTACCTGTCCGATAACTTCGTTGTTTGCCTATCTTATACAACTTTCAGTTATAATCATGTGGTTACTCTATGGGGAGCGGAATATGATGAGAGCGGTCTTCTCCGTGCCGTGTATGTAACGGACTCTGACGACCAGGATGAAACCGGAGTGGAAACGGATGTGGCCATGAAGCGCTATGTCGTAAAGGGCAAAGGAAATCTTAGTTTTCTCAGTAATGCCATCAGCGAAGGGGCGAACGGTGCGAAAATAAATAGTTTGCAGTATCTGCGTTTTGGTGGTGAAGCTGACTTGGAAGAGTAAGAAGGAATATAAGGAGCAATCTCCTGCAGGCTTTGCGAGGATTATTGCTTTG
>CALHIC010000133.1 GCA_938030845.1 uncultured Oribacterium sp.
AGGGAGAATTTGGAAGATAAGGGATATTTTGTCAACAGATCATTTTAGCTTATATCACCTTTATGCCCAATCAATAGTTTTTGCAAAAAACGTATTTTGCAAAAAATGAACCTTTTTGCTGATAATTAAGAAAATAGAATTGTGTATTTGGCGAAAAAGAAGTATTATGGTAATTGGAAGAAAGTTTTTTCAAGAATAGTGAAGAATATTCAAGAATAATTGTACTTGTTGAAATTTTATATTTATAAAATTTAAGAAAAAACCGATAAATACATTGGAGAAAATGGAGAAGATTGGAGAAGAAAGCTTAAGGAGATAGCGATGAAGAAGAAGGATCTGATCAATTTTGAAGGAAAATGGAAGGGAAAAGAAAAAGACGCTAACGGCTTTGGGGGCAGAGAAATACAATTCCTGGAGCTGGCGGAACGACTTATTCTCTTTCTATTACTCCTGTGGCTCTTCTTAATTCCATTTGAGAATAGGGCCAGAGCGGCGGATTCCACCGTGGTGGAATCGGTCAGCATTGACTTCCAGAGTCAGTACGGAGATGCGGAGGAAATCATTCCTCCGGAGATCAAGGTGCTGGAGAATTATGTGGAAATTCGTTCCATCCAGTATAGAAAAAATTTTGAATCTTGGGTACCGGCTCAGAAGGTAAGAGTGGAAGTGCTTTTGGGAACCAAGGACAACAAGGTATTTGCTGCAAATTTCAATAAGAGCAAAGTCAATGTTTCCGGTGCCAACTTTGTGGAAGCCAGCCCCAGAGGTTCGGAGCTTTTGCTGAAGCTGGATTATATTCCCCGAATGGTTTTGGGAAGAACCTCCCGTGCCGGTTGGAACAAAGCCCATACCATGGCGATTTGGAAAAAAGTAAGCTATGCCCCTGCCTACACGGTGGTACTGTATGGAGATGATAAGAAGATTACCGAATTTACCAACGTAAAGACCACATTTTTGGATTTATCCAAGGCGATGTCGGATTTACGAAAGACCTATTATTATGAGGTTAAGGCAACTCCCTCCACCGATGAGGAAAAGCAGTATATGAAGGATGGAGAGTTTGTCACCGCTTCCACAGAGGAATTGCAGGAACCGGAGGGGAGCAACCCGGTGAGCGCTTCGGAAAATGAGAAAAGCATCGATGATGCTTTGTTGGAAGGAAACGGCGTAGCGCCCAATTCCTGGCGTTATGTGGGAAGGCATTGGTACTTTATCGATGAAAACGGTAAAGTAAAAAAGGGCTGGCTGGAGCGCAACGGCGCTTGGTTCTTTATGGATCAGCAGGGCGTTATGCAAACCGGAATCACCAAAACCGGCGAGGACAAATATGCCTTTTTCAAGGAAGACGGTACTATGGCGGCAAACACTTGGCTACAGGTGGATCCGGAAACCTGGTATCTCTTCGGAACAGACGGCTATATGATTTTCGGCTGGTGGCAAAACAGCCGTGGCCAGTGGTACTATATGAATAAGGATTTGCAGGGAAAAATGCAGATCGGCTGGCTGCTGAAGGACCGGGAATGGTACTACATGGATAAGACCGGTACTATGCAAACCGGCTTCCAGGTCATTAACGGAAAGAAATATTACTTTGACGGGCAGGGAAAAATGCTGAAGAATACCACTGTAGAAGGAGTGGTATTGGGAGCTGACGGCGCTGCCGCATAATAAAAAGCAAGGGCGTAAGCCCTTGCTTTTTCAATGGAAAAGAAGCTGTAAAAAATCGAAAAAATTTTCTAAGCAATATAGGTCTGAAACGGGGCACGCTCTCGCTAGCCTCGCCACGTAACAGTACTAACTTCAA
>CALHIC010000134.1 GCA_938030845.1 uncultured Oribacterium sp.
GGGTATAGCCAGGGCCTTAGTGATTGATCCGGAAATTATTTTTGCGGACGAGCCTACCGGAAACCTGGATTCCCATACCACCGAAGAGGTTTTGGCCTTGATGCGAAACATTGTAGAAAAGCAAAGAAAAACTCTGATTATGGTTACCCATGATCCCCATATTGCATCCTGGGCTGACCGACAGTTAAGAGTGGTGGACGGAAGGATTGTAGAAACCGTTATTCGGAAAGAAAGCAAAATCGAAGAAGAGATTTTACGGGAAAATGGTGCTCCGCCCTATACTGTAGTGGAGAAGCAGCAAGAAGGAGAAGCAAGATGAAAGAGATAAGAAACAGCAGTAAGAAGATGTCTAAGGGGTTCACCAAGACAATCGATAGAAAGAAAAACATGGGGAAAACCCTATTTTCACTCTTTTTGTGTCTTAGCCTTATGCTTCCGTTTTTTAGTCAAAGAAGCTATGCCGGCTATGTGAATACTAATCTAAATACCTTTATTCATGATGTGCAGGATGTGCCCACAGGCTATCCGGGGCAGGAAATGGAAGTGAAGGTTCGTATCGGTTACAACGGCTTAAACGGTTTAAGTAATCCCAATTCCGATGTGATTAATAATGTAAGAGTGCGTTTATCCAACGACCAAAGCTATCTGACGACCCAGAACAGTCCCCAAAAGACACAAAAGAACAATCCCTACAAGGATTCTTCCGATGAAGATGAGCAGGGCGAGGCACAGAAGGATGCCTGGGAAGAGGGCTACAAGGCCGGAAAAAACAATGCCTATAACAACGGTTTGAACTATGTTTATCCGGTGGATGGAGGAGTCTACCCCTTCGAAGTGAATGCTTCTCTTTTCACCCAGGAGCAGAAATTGGGAAGCCTCAAGAAAGGAGAGTATAAGGAGTTATCCTTTAAGGTGAATGTCCGTTCCGATGCATTGAAGATGAAGGACAGCAGCGGAAATACCAGTGACGGTTACTTCGGCGTACCCTTTACCATTTGGTATGATGTTCCGGGAGCTAGCCAGACCCAGAATAAAACCGAGTTTGTTAACGTTTTCATCACGGAAAGCGGAGAGGTGAAGGATTCCGGAACTAAGACAGTGGCTCAAGCCTTTGTGGTGGGAGAGAATCAAAGTACCCCTGTGGGAACCTATCCCAATGCGATGAATTACAACGTGAATTTCCGAAACCAAAGCGGAAAGACCCTGTATGATGTAAAGATTAAGATGAATATGTCTTTGGCAGAAAAGGAAGCCGTACAGCTTACCGCTGCGGCAAAGGCGGAGGCGGTGAAGGATTTCCCCTTCTCCATTAACGAATCCAACTACGACAGAGACTATGCCAAGGTGGAGAAGGGAGAGGTGATTTCTCCCGAGTATTCTATGGCCATTAAGCAAAATGCAGCCAGCGGATTTTATCCCTTATCCTATACCGTAAGCTATAAACTGGCTCCGGGAAGTACTGTATCCGTAAGCGATACCTATTCCTTCTTTGTCAATGTGAAGAATCCGAACATGGTGGATGTGGAGAAGGAAAAGCTGAGAGACTTTAATGCCAACGACCGTAGTAAGGCCAGGATCATTGTGGATTCCTACAGAACGGAGCCGGAAAAGGTTTATGCCGGAGATGAGTTCACCTTGATTTTAAATATGAAAAACGCATCCAGCTCCATTGCAGCAAGCAATATTCTCTTTACCCTGACCTCGGAAAAGGCTCAGGAACAGACCGTGTTTGCCATTTCCGAAGGCTCCAATTCTTATGTGGTGAATTCTCTTGCGGCGGGTGCCAGCACGGAGCTTAGACTGAATGTAAAGGCCAATGCGGGAGTGGATCCCAAATCTTATATTTTGACTATTAATGAAAAATACGATTCTCCCGACTTTAAGAATGCGGAGGAGAAGGTGGATATTGATATTCCGGTAAATCAGGTGGCAAGAATGGGATTTTCCAACTTTGATGTGAATCCTTCCAGCGTACCTGTGGGCAATGAAGCCAACGCCATGTTCAGTATCAACAATACCGGACGTGTAATGCTCTACAATGTTACCGCCAATTTTGAAAATGACTACATCAAAAAGACCACGGCTTATGTAGGAAACATTAAGCCGGGAGAAACAGGATCCGTGGATGTTATGCTTTCCGCCGTTAAGGCAACGGATGGGGAGACTACCATTCCTGTAGAGATTTCTTATGAGGATGTAAACGGAAATAAGGCCACGGAAAAAACCGAAATTACTTTGACGGTAACGGAAGCTGCGGAGGCCGAATCCATGGATGATGCGGGTGGAGCCAGCAGAGATCTTACAGAAACAAAACCGACTTCATCCCTACCGATTAAGAGTATTGGCATAGGAGCAGCAGTAGTTGCTGTTGTGGGAGGAGCCGCCTATTTCATCCGTAAGAAAAGAAAGAAGAGCTAAATGAAGGTAGTAGATTTATTTCTCTTGGCCATTAACAACTTAAAACGAAGAAAGTTTCGAACGGTACTTACGGTTTTGGGTGTAGTCATCGGTACTTCCTCCATTGTAGTCATGGTGAGTCTGGGACTGGGGATGAGTGAATCTCTTTTGCAGTCCTTTAAAAACTCCGGGTCGCTAACGAAAATTAACATCAGTAATTACGGAGGGATGGCGGATAATACCGGTAAAAAAGCGGCGGTACAGCTGACGGATGACAGCCTGAAGCAATTGGAGACTATCCCCCATGTAACCGGTGTTTCCCCTTCCCTGGAGGTGCCGATTACCGCAAAATTCGGAGCCTATGAGGCCAATTACAGTATTCGGGGGGTTTCTCAGGCGTATTTTTCCCAGATGAAATTAAAGGAGGGAACTACACCTCCTGCCGGAGATTCTGAACTGACATTGGTTTACGGCAATACGGTAGGAAGCTCCTTTCATAAGGTGAAGAACTGGCAGGACAGTTATGTGGCCAACCCTATGAAGGATACTATTTTCTACATTTTCCCGGAAAAGCAGGTATCCAATCCTAACGGAGTCAGCAAAGACCAGCCGGAGACAGCAAACAATAAGCCTCAGAAAAAATACATTCTTAAGACAGCCGGTATCATGGAAGGTACAGCAGAGGATTACAGTGAGGAATCCATGTATGCCTATGCGGATATTGACACCCTGAAAGCTTTCTTAAAGAAGATTTATAAGAAGGACCTGGTTCCGGATCCCAAGACGGGAAAGAACGGAAAGCCTCTTCGTTACTATGTCTACGATGAAGCCTATGTTTTCGTAGATGATATGAAAAATGTATCCGAGGTTCAGAAGACGATTACGGATATGGGATACTCCGCATACTCTAACCTGGAATGGTTAAAGCAAAGCCAGGACTCCATCAACATGGTGCAAATGGTTTTGGGAGGAATCGGTGCAGTTTCCTTGCTGGTTGCAGCCATCGGAATCATGAACACCATGATGATGTCCATTTTCGAAAGAACCAAGGAAATCGGTGTAATGAAGGTTTTGGGCTGTGATATGGGAGATATTCGAAATATGTTCCTGACAGAATCCGCTCTTATCGGATTTTTCGGAGGCTTAATCGGCATTGCCTTAAGCTACGGAATTTCCGCAATTATTAACAGCTTAACCGGTGGCGGAGGAAGCGATGTGCTGAGCGACTTTACCAACGGCGGAGAAGGACAGCTTTCCCTGATTCCGGCTTGGCTTGCTCTTTTTGCTATCGGCTTTGCCATGCTGGTGGGTATGCTATCCGGTTACTTCCCCTCTGTAAGAGCCATGAAGCTAAGTCCTCTTGCAGCTATCCGAAACGAGTAAGGAATCAGGATAGAGGAATATAGAATTGTCTTAGAGAATGCCGGAGAGTGAAAACTAAGCTCTCTAAACCTTGTTTTATGAATGGGGAAATGATACAATTTCCCCATTCTTTTTCTATTCTTATCAGGGGTTTTCCGTGGAAGGCGGGAAGATCTGCATATAAGTTTAGAGAGAAGTAAGCTAGAAATATAAAAAATTTTGAAACGAAGGAAAGTATAAAAGAGAGAAGGAAAAAGGGATGCTGAAAATTGCAAAATTTGGAGGAAGCTCCTGCGCCAGCGGAGAACAGTTTCGTAAGGTAAAAGAAATCGTTATGGAGGATCGGGACAGACACTATATTGTGGTTTCCGCACCGGGAAAACGAAATGATAAGGATACGAAGGTGACGGATTTATTGCTGTCTTTATATGATGCGGTACAGAACCAGTCCGGTGCAGAGGCGATTTTAGAGAAGATAAAAAATCGTTTCCGGGATATTATTTCCGATTTGGATTTGTCCCTTTCTCTGGAGGATGACTTTCGGGAGATTTACGAGAAGCTTCTGGCAGGAGAGAGCAGAGACTATGCCGCATCCCGGGGAGAATATTTAAATGCCAAGTGTATGGCGGATTTCTTGGGCTTTCCCTTTGTGGATGCCAAGGATATGATTTTCTTTTTAGAGGACGGAAGCTGTGACTTTGAAAAAACGGAGATGATGTCCAGAGAGGTTTTAAAGGACTTGGATTATGCGGTAATCCCC
>CALHIC010000135.1 GCA_938030845.1 uncultured Oribacterium sp.
CGGATACGATACCTATGAAGAAAGGCAGAGCCAAGTTTCTTCGTATATCAAAGTCTACAGGAGATTATGACCATATCTGCATTGTGTGGAATCCTAAAACCAAGAAGGTAGCGTTTTATGATGAGGAACACGAGGAAATGAAGGATATGTGCAGTTTTGAAGAATTTATAGATGATATGCCGTTATATATGCAAAACATAGTTGAGGGAGAATACGAATAAATATTACAAGGGTGAAACTATGAAGATAGATGATAAATTAAAAAAGATAGCAGACTCCATTTGCGAGAATTTTGAGGATTTGGATATGGACGATCCTGTAGAAGAGGGATATCTCGATGATTACGAAGAAATCCTTGGAGCTACAGAGAAAGTACGTTATTCTCCTTACCCTTAGTGTCAATTGTGTAGCGTTCTGTATTTCGTTTATAAATACTCTCTATAAGACAACGGAGATATCCGGAAAGACAATTAGACAAGCAGTCCATAAAAATATACAATAAATGAAGCTATTTAATTTATATATTTGTATGTTTTTAAGTATGGGGTGAGGCATGAACGGCATTTCCAAGGATTATGGGGCAGTTAGCAGTGTAGAGGAGCTGTTGGAACAGGAAGAAAAAGGGAAAATAAAGCGGGAGAAAAATCTCGATCTTTTGATTCAATTGAGTCCCTTTTTGATGGGAGTTCTGGCACTTTTAGAATACTTCTATGTTCCTAACCATCACGGGTTTGAGGCAAGTTACGTTTATGCCTTTTTTTTATTGCTTTTATTATTGGGAAATGGAACTTCTTTTCTGCTTTCCTTTCGGGGAAAAAGACAAAGGAAAAACTATCTATACCATGCTCCCTTTCGTGCTTTAGTTTTTTTTCTTTTTACTCTTTATGATTTACTCACCTTAAAAAGCAATATTTTGATTACACCGTATTTTCCCAGTATTGATAAGGTACTTTCTTCCATGGTGCAGGATAGAGCCTATCTGTGGGAATGTACCATGAGCTCCTTGTTCTTATTGTTTTGCGGTTATTTTTCCGGGCTGATTGTAGGACTCTTGACAGGAATTGCCTGTGGCTATAACAAAAAAATCAATTACTGGATAGAACCTTTTATGAAGCTGCTGGGCTCCATTCCCAGTACCACATGGATTCCCATTGTCATGGTTTTAGCGACTTCTTTGTTTCGAGGTAGCGTCTTCATCATTGCGCTGGGCGTATGGTTTTCTATTACCCTGGCAACGATTACCGGTATTCGGAACATGGACAAGTCCTATTATGAGGCGGCAAGAACTTTGGGGGCAAAGGAGAAGGATTTGATCCTGGAAATTGCTATTCCCTCGGCCTTACCCAGCATTTTCCAAGGTATGGTTCAGGCCATGAGTTCAGCTTGCATGGCGTTGATGGTTGCGGAAATGATTGGTGTGGAATCAGGTCTTGGCTGGTATATCACCTGGCAAAAGAGCTGGGCGGAGTATGGAAAGATGTACGGTGCCATCATTTTAATTTGCTGTATCTTTGTTACCGTGAATTTTCTTTTGAATAGCATAAAAAAACGGGTGCTTCGTTGGCAGGAAGGCATGCTGAAGGATTGATAAGAAAAGGATTAGAAGAATGAGAACTGACAGTTGACTAGCGGAAAGAACCTGTTCGGAAAGGAGTAGCCCTTGGGATTAGTGATAGAAAATGTTTCAAAAAGTTTTGCCCGTAAGGAAAAGGAAATCACCTTTGCCCTTTCTCCGGTGAATTTGCAGGTGGAGCAAGGAGAGTTTCTTTCTATTGTTGGCCCCAGCGGATGTGGTAAATCCACTTTGCTTCGTTTGGTGGCCGGATTAATTCCTCCCACTTCGGGAAGACTAATGCTGGATGGGCAGGAAATAGAAGGAACGGATGCCAAAAGAGGCATGGCGTTTCAAAAACCCACCTTGTTTCCTTGGCTTACAGTGGAGGAAAATATTGCTTTCGGACCAAGAATGCAGGGAAAGAAGAAAGCGGAAGAGATAGAGAGAATGTTGGAATTAACCCATTTGACGAAATTCCGAAAGGCCTATCCTCACGAATTGTCCGGGGGAATGGCGCAAAGAGTGGCTCTTGTCAGAACCATGATTAATGAGCCGGAGGTCTTTTTACTGGATGAACCCCTGGGAGCATTGGACGCCTTTACCAGAATGCAAATGCAGGATGAGCTACTCCTTCTATGGAAGGAAAAGAAAAATATGATGCTGATGGTGACTCATGATGTGGATGAGGCTATTTATATGGGAACCAGAGTTATCGTGATGGCTAAGGCGGGAGGCAGTGTTTTAAAGGATATTCCTATTGATTTGGAATATCCCCGGAAAAGATTGGATCCCAAGTTTTTATCTTATCGTGAGGAAATCATGCGTCTTCTCGGGGTGGATCAGGAGGAAGAGACGGGTTAAGAAGTTTCTTAAAACTCATACAAAATGCGATGGGTTTTTAGATAAATAGGAACAAGAAATGTACAGGCAAGAAGAGGAGTGTATGATGAAAAAGACATTGAGACAGCTGGGAATGGCATTGGCTTTTGCTTCCGTTTTTTCTATGACGGCTTGCAGCAGTCAGGTGGGAAAACAGGCGGAAACGACAAAGGCGGAAACAGGAACTTCGGCTGAAAGTCAGGAAAAGGCTGAGGGCGAGAAGGAAAGTACAGCACAGGAAGCAAAGCAGGAGAATGGAGAACAGCAAACCGAAGAAATCAAGGGGGGATTTTCCGACCGTCCGGAGGCAAAGGACATTGTTTATCATCCCTTAAAGCTCACTCCGGAGGAAGAAGAGGCCTGGAAGAAGGAACCTGCTTATGGCAAGGATATCCAAATCGGCTATAATGGAGGACTTTGCACCGGAACCTTCGGTACTGCCCAGGAAGAGGGATTTTATAAGGCAGAGGGCTTAAGTACAGCTATCAGTCAGATGACAGAAGCTAAGGATGCCGTAGCTACGGGAAAGGTGGACATTGCCGCAGACCATTTGGCTTCCGTTTTTGTTCCTGCAGTAAACGGATTGAATCTGGTATTTACAAAAGGTGCTCACAGCGGTTGTAAGACTTTATATGTTCTTAAGGATTCAGATATTCAAAGCACCGCGGATTTAAAGGGAAAGACGGTTTCTTTAAGCGACGGTATCGGAAATTCCGACCATAATATTGCTCTTCGTTTCTTTAGTAACGACGGCATTAAGCCTGAGGAAGTGAAGTACAAGGTGGTTGCTAACGATGCGGTAATTATGGCTTTACAGAATGGAGAAGTACAGGGAGCCATGATGTCCGATATGTTTGCCCGGAAATTTGTAGACGAAGGAATTGTTCGACCGATTCGTTCCCTCACTACAGATCCGGATTTCAAGGTGGAACCTTGCTGTGTACAGATTATGAATGCGGATTTTGCTAAGGAAAATCCTATTACAGCGAAAAAATTAGAGAACGCCAGCATATATTGCAGTCAATGGATTGAGGATAATAAGGAGTCATTTGTGGATCTTCTTTTAGAAAAGAATTGGGCCAGCGGTGACAGACAGAAGGTCTTGGATTTTGCCAATTCTTTAAATTTTGTACTGAGCGATCAGCAAACAGAAACTGCTATGAGAAAGGTCATCAAGGATTACCAGTCCTTCGGACTCTTGGATAAGAATCTCAAGGAAGAGGATATTGTGGAAAAGTTCTGGCAACCTATGGACTGTGGAACAGAGAAGTGCACTAATCCCCAAGGCAATGGAAGCTGTTGCGGTTAATTGGTGTTGATGGACTTTTCTAAAAGTAAGGACTAAAGATTCTGTGTGTTTCTTGTAGGGGGAAAGGGAGAAATTGTAAGGTTCTTCAAAGCTGAACAGTATCATCTAGTGCATTTATCTATAAGTATGGATAGTTTGTAAAAAAAACCTTTTACTTTCTTTTCACTGTGCTAAAATAGACATAGTTCAAAAAATGAAGAAGAAGTACGTTTAGTGCTTCTTCTTTTGTTCGTAATTGATAAAGAAGGAGCAGGAAAAATGGAAGCAGAACAGGAGCATAAGCTACAGAAAAGGATTTTAAACTATTTGCAGATTATTGTAGGTTGTTTTATAACGGCTTTTTCCGTAAACTGCATTTTGGTGCCGAATAAGCTGTCTACCAGCGGAGTAACAGGATTGTCTCAGATGGCGGAACGTTTTATCGGGATTCGCTACACCTATATTTATTACTTTTTCAGCATTACCATATTGATTTTGGCTTTCTGCTTTTTAAAACGGGAAGAGTTTATGAAGATTATTTTTGTTTCTTTTCTCTACCCGACTCTTTTGGTCTTTACGGGAATGTTTGATTTTGTCTTTGTCCATTATTATTAGCTGTTACAGTATTAAATAAATTTTGTGCTGCAGCTGGAACTCCTGTTTGATGAAGAGCTGGTATATGATCTGCAATACTTGTAATACTATTAACCGAATCTCTAACATCATTCATTGCATTATTTCTTATACCTTCTGCTGCAGTATTTCTCATTCTTTGTAAAGCATTACCTCTACTTCTTCTT
>CALHIC010000136.1 GCA_938030845.1 uncultured Oribacterium sp.
ACTTGCGAAAAACAAGAGAAGCGCAGTTTTTCGCTTAGTATCCCCTGCGAGGCGAAGTTAGCGAGAGCGTGCCCCAATTTCAGACCTATTCTGCCTATAAAAAGCGTAAGGATTATATTGATAGAAGATTTTGTTCTTACGAACTTTATGCAATGGGATTTCTTAGCCCTGCTCCATCAAGGATTCCTCCACCTTCATCATAATGGCGCATTCCATTCTCTTTCGGAAGAGCTTACAGCCATACTCATAGGTGCCGGCAATGTCTCCGGTGGAGTGGTAGGCATTTGCGGCACAGCCTCCGGCACAGTAAAGCTTAGCCCAACATTTACCGCAGTCCTCTCGGGTATAGACATTGGTATTTCGAAATTCTTCTCTGGCTTCTTCCTTGGTAATGCCGTTCCAAATATCTCCCAGCTTATATTCTTTGTCGGATACGAACTGGTGACAGGGGTAGAGTTCACCCTGGGCGGAAACCGCCATATACTCGGTTCCGGAACCGCAACCGGAGATTCTCTTATAAATGCAGGGGCCTCTGTCCAGATCCACCATATAATGGTAGAAGGTTACAGGATCCCCCGCTTTTTTTCTGCGAAGCAGGTCAAGTGCCAGCTTCTCATACTGCTCATAGAGGATGGGCAAATCTTCCTCGGTTAAGGCGGAGGCTTCTACCGGCTTTAGAACCACCGGCTCCATGGACAGCTCTTTAAAGCCCAGCTCATCAGCCATGTGGGCAATATCTTCCGTAAAATCCGTATTAAAATGGGAGAAGGTTCCTCTCATGTAGTATTCCTTGTCTCCACGCTTTTCCACAAAACGCTGGAACTTGGGGACAATTTGATCGTAGCTTCCCTTTCCCTTTCGGTCTACACGGAAACGGTCATTGACTTCCTTTCGTCCATCCAGACTTAAAACCACATTATGACATTCTTCATTTGCCCAATCCATGATTTCTTCCGTGAGTCCCACACCGTTTGTGGTTAGGGTAAAACGGAAGTTCTTTCCCTTTTCCTTCTCGATGGAGCGGGCATAGGCAACCAGGTCCTTACAAACCTGAAAGTTCACCAAAGGCTCACCGCCAAAGAAATCCACCTCCAAGTTACGGCGGGTGCCGGAATTTTCAATGAGGAAATCCAGGGCTCTTTTTCCGGTTTCAAAGCTCATAAGCCCTGACTCTCCGTGATAATGCCCTTGGGAGGCAAAGCAGTAGGAGCAAGCCAGGTTACAGCTGTGGGCTACCAAAAGGCAAAGAGCCTTAATCACATTGCCGCTGCGGGACTTTAATTTTCCTGCCAAAGGCGCATAATTGTCCTTGGTAAAGAGTTTTTTGCTCTCAATCAATTCGTCTATATCCGAAAAGCAGTCCTGAAAGTCCTGCTCGGTGCTCTCAGGAAATTCCTCTTTAAGCTTTTTCAGTGTTTCTTCTCTGGAAAGTCCCTTATCCAAATAGCCGATGGCAGCATAAGCCATAGAATCCGTAACATGGATGCTTCCGCTGTATACATCCAAAACAATATGTCGTCCGTTCATCAAATACTGGTGAATCATTTACCCTTCCTTCTATAAAACGAATGTATAAATCAAATCAATACATAAACTATATCAGTATCAATCAAATCAATGCATAAAAATAATGTATCAATCAATGGCGAAAAAAAAGAACTGTGTCTGCACACAGCTCCTTCTTTTGAGAAATCCTTAGTTGTTTTCGTTCTCGCAGTTTTGATTTGCGATACCGCAGCTGGTCTTACAAGCAGATTGACAAGATGTTTGACATTCTCCACATCCACCAGTCATCATACTCTGTCTTAAATTTCTTGTACTTAATGTTTGAATTCTTTTCATGACCGATACCCCTTTATTTATTTCCTATCACATATTTCATAACACATATTGTATTCATTCTACCTTAAATTCTATCATTTTTCAATAGTTCAACCACACAAATCTCATTTGGGAATCTTCCGGTGCTGCTTTTTAGTGAAATTC
>CALHIC010000137.1 GCA_938030845.1 uncultured Oribacterium sp.
TATGATGAAGTTTGTGCAAAGCGTAACCTACTATGCCCCCATTGCCTTTTTTGCGATTTTTGCGGATTTGGTGGCCAGCTACGGTCCCCAGATTACGGAGAGTTATGCCAGAGCCTTGGTTTTATATTATCCGGTTTGCTTTATTTACATTTTTACGGCATTCCCGTTAATGGCTTATATCGGTGCCGGAATGGATGGGGTGAAAATGATGATGTCCCATATTTTAAAGCCGGCGATTGTGGCTTTGGGAACCTGTTCTTCCGTGGCTACCATTCCCACCAATATGGAGGTGGCGGAGGAAAGCGGTATTTCCAAGGATGTTTCCGATATTGTGCTTCCTCTGGGAGCAACCATGCACATGGACGGTTCCTGCTTCTCCTGTGTACTAAAGATTTGCTTTGTAATGGGAGCCTTGGGAACTCCGGTGAGCTTTGCCCAGCTTCCGGTAATTGTTTTGGTTGCGGTATTCTCCTCTGTGGGAATGAGCGGTGTGCCCGGGGGCGGATATATCGGAGAGTATATTATCGCCAGCATTTTCTTCCCCAATCAAATGGAGGTAGCCTTCCCTATTCTGGTAGCCATCGGTAATCTGGTGGATCCGCCTGCAACCATGATTAACTCTGCAGGAGATTATGTGGTTTCCTTTATCGTTTCCCGTTTTGTGGACGGCAAGGATTGGATGAAAAACGCCCTGACAAGTAAGGCACAGGCATAGGAAGAGACGATATGCGGTCTTTGTATTGAAAATAGAAATGGACCGGAAGATTAAGAGAAAAGACAAGAAAAAAGATAAGAAAAACGATAAGGAAGAAGAAATGAACTGTGGTTTTGGAAAAGAAATTGGCTTAGAGGAAGAAGCGCTTTGCCTTCGAAAGGCGGAGCTTTCGGATTTGGATGCGGTGGCCGAATTGGAGGCGGAATGCTTTCCCAAGGCGGAGGCTGCTACGAAGGAGCAGTTTCAAGAACGTCTGAAAGCCTACAGCAGTCATTTTCTTCTTCTTTTTTATGAAGGAAAGCTGATTTCCTTTATTAACGGTTTTGTCAGTAATCAAAAAGATTTGTCTGATGAAATGTATGAAAATGTAAGCCTCCACGAAGAAGACGGGGATTGGCAGATGATTTTCGGCGTCAATACCCATCCTAAGTTTCAAAGAAGAGGCATTGCCACAAAGATGATGCAGGTCTTTTTGGAAGAGGCTGAGAAAGAAGGAAGAAAAGGTGCTGTTCTTACCTGTAAAGAAGAAAAAATTCCCTTCTACAAGCGTTGTGGCTTTATTCTAGAAGGGAAGTCTGCTTCCGTTCATGGTGACGCAAAATGGTATCAGATGAGGTGTTGTTTTTAGACTAGAGAAAATTATGAATAAGCATTTTTGCACTCTAGGACCAGAAAAAGGGGTAATCTGAGCCCGTGGGTTCTTGGCTTTTGTCTTGTAAAAGCTTAGAACCCCTACGAGGCGAAGTTAGCGAGAGCGTGCCCCGGTTTAAGACCTATACTGTAGGAAAAAGAAGCTAAATATACTCCTACATCCTCTTTTTGAAGCCTTCTGCATCCTCTTCGATTTCGGAAATCAGGGCTACTCTATCTGCGTGTCTTCCCCCTTCAAATTCTGCTAAAAGGAAGCTGTCCACAATCATCTTTGCAAGCTCAACACCTACTACTCTGGCGCCAAGGCAAAGTACGTTAGCATTGTTGTGTCTTCTGCCCATGGCTGCGGAATAGGGCTCGGAGCAAGGGAATGCCCGGATGCCGGGAACTTTATTGGCTGCTAAGGAAATGCCTACTCCCGTTCCGCAAATGGCGATGCCGAAGTCCGCCTTTCCCTCCTGAACAAGCTTGGCTACCTGATAGCCTGCCAAGGGATAATCATAGCGTTCCGAAGTATCAGTTCCCACATTGATAATCTCGATTCCCTGCTCCTCCAGATATGCCTTAAGCTCCATCTTCATCTCTACAGCGGCATGATCGTTTCCCATTGCAATCTTCATTTTCATTCCTCCCCTTTTGACATTTCCTTTATCCTACAAAACAGTGACTTAACTTTGCTTTTACTTTCCATGTGATATTTCAGATGTGGATATTGCTATCCTGAAGCTCAAAAACAAACAGGACTGACTTTTGCCTGACTTTCATACTCTTGTAAAATCCTACAGTATTCCAGATACTAGTTTTGAAATACGCTTCTCAGATTTCCAAGCTCTCTTTGGGCTCTTTCCTCTAAAAGATTCTGATAAGCAAAAACTGCATAGCCTTTTACAATGCCTGTCTTTCTGGCTTCTTCCACCTGTCTTTTTAAAATATCACTTTCCGTAAACCACTCCGATACAGGATTTCCGTCCCAAACGGTGCTTCCTGCTCGGTACAGTCCTAAGCCTAGCATGAGTTCCACCTGATTTCCAGTGGAATTTGTTAAGTTCACCCAGTCTCCAAGGCTTCGCATATAGGCATGGGGAGCTTCCTGCCCTTTTCCATTTTTCGCCCTAAAGCCGTGATACATCTGGGGCATGATGTAATCAATATAGTCCTTGGAGGCCATGATTTTGTCCACATCCAGAAAATACGCCACCGAAGAACGCAGACTTTGCAGATTTGGCACCGAGCTCACGCCGAAGACCACGCCTCTTTCTTTACACAGGCTATGTACCTGCTTTAACAATAAAGAAACCTGATTTCTCCGGTATTCTGTCAAGCTCCCTGTCTCTCCCTGTCTTTTCGCCTCCTCATACTCCGGCTCATCAAAACGTTTGCCCTCTTCTGTCAAGGAAACTCTGGGATAGAAATAATCGTCAAAATGAATACCGTCCACGGCGTAGTTATCCAAAAGCTCTTTAATGGAGGCCAGAAGTGCCTCTCTTCCTGCCGCCCTGGAGGGGTTAATGTAATACTGCCCCTCATGAAGAAGCACATTTCTTTCTTCTCCGGAGGTTCTGCTCCATTTTTTCACAATGCTGTCTTCAGGAATATTTTCCCACTTGGACATGGAACTGCTGACACGGTAGGGATTAAACCAGGCATGGACGGAAATGCCCTTTTTCTTTGCCTCGGAAAGCATAATCTCCAAAGGGTCGAAGCTACCATTTCCCGGCATAAATTTGGAATAGGGGAAAACTGTCATTTTCTTCCCATAGCTGTCGGAATGGCTGTGCACATGGAGGAAGAGTGTCTGAAAACCGTTCTTCTGCAAATTGTCCATAACCTTGGCCGCCTCTGCCCGAAAGGCCTGCTCCTCCTTGGGCATGTTCATCCAGTCCAGATAAGAAAACCAAACCGCCCTTAACTCCTTCTGGGAGGAAAGGCTTTTCACACCAGGGCCCGTAAGGTTTGAAGCATAGGTGGAATTCCCTGCAAAAAAGCTCAGGGAAAAAAGAAGTGTAAAAAACAGAAAAGCCACACTTCGTAACAGATTTTCGGGCAGTCTAAACCCTATATTATTTTTAAAATTTCTCTCCATCGTTTCTCTTCTCCTATTTTTCTTTTTGCCCTTACTATAGCATAATTCGGCATAGAACTTTTTTCTTTTCCCTCCCGGTTTTCCTACAAAACCATTACGGAAGACTTCCTCAGGAAAGTAAGCCTTCCGAAGAGAGCTAATTCTTCCGAAAAAGCATAAAAATAACAGGAGGCGGTAAATACAGAATCATATCCATACAGCTTTTCTAGCATAAATAGCCTTGGATAAGGGGCAATGTGATCCCCCGGGTTCTTGGCTTTTGTCTTATAAAAGCTTAGAACCCCTGGGAGGCGAGCTTAGCGAGAGCGTGCCCGCATCCAATGCTATTATGCTAGGAAGCGTAGGTATTTC
>CALHIC010000138.1 GCA_938030845.1 uncultured Oribacterium sp.
TTTAACAATACGTTCGAGTCAAATTCTTTTTCAGTGATTCTTTTAGCGAATTCTTTTTCATCTAGCTGTTTATATGCATTAATTTGAAACTTATAATCAGGTTTAATATTATATAAAATAATTTTTATATTTTCTTTGTTAAGATATATTTGATTAGCAATATTTAATAATCTATCACTTTGTAATGTTTCTTCTATTCTAATTAAGTCATTTATTCCATATTTTAATACTATTTTATTTAAATCAACCACTGTATTTATACCAAACATAGACATAATTCTATAATGTTCTTCAAATAAATTAAATAAACCTTTTCTTGGATGATATGAAGGTATTATATTAGGTTCAAAAGATGTTGGAAATGTTAAAACAAAACCATTCTTACCTTCTTGACTCAAATCAAATTTATCTATTACTTTAGTACTATATGGTAAATTAGAAAAATAAAAGTCATACATATTACCTAACTTATATAAAGTTATATAAGTATTAGTACTATATTTAAGTAACTCTACTTTTTCTTTCAAACGATTTTTTTCAAAATATTTTATAGCTTCTAATCTATTTACTGAATGTCTTGTGATAGCTAAGTTACTTTCTACTACTTCTAACATTTTTTCTTTTATTTTTATTACATCTATCTTTTTATTTACAGTTAAAAATAGTCCTTTATCGATAGAATGTCTTACATGAATAAATGTATCTTCACCATAAAGTGCTACTATAGAATAAATTGTCATAAATATAAGTCCATTAACATATATTTTATTTGCTTCTTTATTTGAATAATCAAAAAAAACAATATTAGCATTTTCTTTTTCTTTAGAATAAATAACTTTTATACAAAAAATAGAATAGCTTTGAAGTTTTTATAGTAAATATTTCGTAAAATTCGGTTTTCAAGCCTTGGGGTTAGTGCTATAATACAAATACCAGAAGGAGAAGAAGATTAAGAATTCTCTTAATATTTGAATAGAAGTATTTGAATAGAGAGAAAGCTCTTTGTGGTTGCCAGTGCCATATGTTTTAGATGCAGAGAGGTGATGACGTGATTAAGAAAGAGATGATCGCCATGCTTTTAGCTGGCGGCCAAGGCTCACGCCTTGGGGTTCTTACAAAGAATGTTGCCAAGCCGGCGGTTTCTTTTGGCGGAAAATATTCCATTATTGATTTCCCCTTAAGTAACTGTATTAATTCCGGCATAGACACAGTGGGAGTACTTACTCAGTATCAACCCTTACGCCTGAATGCACATATCGGCATCGGTATTCCTTGGGATTTGGATCGTAATAGGGGAGGCGTTACAGTATTGCAGCCCTATGAATCTCAGGAAGATACCGGCTTTTATTCGGGAACGGCCAATGCCATTTACCAAAATATCGCTTATATCGAGAATTATGATCCGGAGTACGTGTTGATTCTTTCCGGGGATCACATTTACAAGATGGATTATGAGGTTATGCTGGAGTATCACAAGGCGATGAAGGCCGACTTAACCATTGCCGCCATGCCGGTACCCATGGAGGAGGCAAGCCGTTTTGGAATTACCGTCACCGATGAAACCGGCAGGATTATAGATTTCCAGGAGAAACCGAAGGAACCCAAGAGTAATTTGGCTTCTATGGGAATTTATATCTTTAACTGGAAAGTGCTAAAGGATGCTTTGCTACGAACCCGGGATGTACCGGATTTGGATTTTGGGAAGCATGTTATTCCTTATATTTTCCAGAACATAGGGAATGTTTTTGCCTATGAGTTCAACGGATATTGGAAGGATGTGGGAACCTTGTATTCCTACTGGCAGTCCAATATGGAACTGATTGCATTGATTCCCGAATTTAACTTGTACGAGGAATATTGGAAGATTTACACCCAGACCGATAATCCCGCTCCACAATTTATCTCAACCCATTCCCACGTAGAACGATCCGTTATTTCTGAAGGTTGTGAGATTCATGGGGAGATTTACAATTCTATTATCGGTGCCGGTGTAACAGTGGAACATGGGGCCGTTATTTCAAATAGTATTATTATGGCAAACACGGTGGTGGGAGAGAACACACATATCGACCAGGCTGTGGTTGCTGAAAATGTAGAGATTGGTAAAGATTGTGTGATTGGTACCGGAGAATACCAGGATTCTGTTTATGACAGCAGGGTGTATTGTTCAGACCTTGCTACGATAGGGGAGAATTCCCTTATACCCGATGGAGTTTCCATTGGAAGAAACACGGCGATTTATGGGAAGACGGAACTTTCGGACTACCCGGATGGATTCCTTCAAAGTGGAGGAGCGATTATAAGGGAGGATGAAAGACTATGAGAGCAATAGGAATTATTTTAGCAGGCGGTAACAACAAAAGGATGAGAGAGCTTTCCAACAAGAGAGCCATCTCCGCAATGCCGGTTGCAGGAACCTTCCGTTCTATCGACTTTGCACTTTCGAATATGTCCAATTCTCATATTCAGAAAGTAGCTGTGTTGACCCAGTATAACTCCAGGTCGTTGAACCAGCATCTGTCCTCTTCCAAGTGGTGGGACTTCGGAAGAAAACAAGGTGGACTATATGTTTTTACCCCGACTATTACTGCGGAGCATGGAGATTGGTTTAGGGGTACGGCAGATGCACTCTATCAAAACCTTGTTTTTTTACAGTCATCTCATGAGCCTTATGTCATCATTGCCGCAGGAGATGGGGTATATAAGCTTGACTATAACAAGGTACTGGAATATCATATCGAAAAGAAAGCGGACATCACCGTTGTATGCAAGAACATGGATGCAGGGGATGATATTTCCCGCTTTGGCTGTCTTAAGATGAATGAGGACAGCAGAATCGTGGATTTTGAAGAAAAGCCCGTATCAACTGATGCCAGTTGCATTTCCTGCGGAGTTTATATTATCCGCAGAAGACAGTTGATTGAGCTTTTGGAAAAAGCCCATGATGAGGATCGCTATGATTTCGTAAAGGATATTCTGATTCGCTACAAGAACATCAAGCGAATCTACGGTTATAGACTGAATACTTATTGGAGCAATATCGCTTCAGTGGAGTCCTTTTATCAGACAAATATGGACTTCCTAAAGAGAAATATTCGGGATTACTTCTTTAAGCAGGCCCCTGGTGTATACACAAAATTGGCCGACAACCCGCCTGCGAAGTACAATCCGGATTGCAGTGTGCATAATTCCATAGTGGCCAGCGGTTGCATCATCAACGGAACAGTGGAAAACTCTGTTTTGTGCCGTAAGGTCTATGTTGGAAATAACTGCATTATTCGCAATTCGATTATCCTGAATGATGTGTATATCGGAGATAACAGCGTCATTGAACATTGCATCGTGGAGAGCCGGGACACCATTCGCGCCAATACAACCTACATTGGAACACCGGAGAATATCAGAATCGTCATCGAGAAAAATGAAAGGTATACCATGTAAAAAGGAAGGAGTATCATGGAGGTTACAGATGTACGGGTTCGTAAGGTTGACAAAGAAGGTAAGATGAAGGCCATTGTTTCTATCACATTTGATGAAGAATTTGTGATTCACGACATTAAGGTCATTGAAGGGGAAAAGGGCTTATTCATCGCTATGCCTTCCAGAAAAACTACGGACGGTGAGTATAGAGACATTGCTCACCCTATCCGCTCCACCACGAGAGAGTTACTTCAGCAAACCATTCTGGAGAAGTACCAGGAGGATGCAGAGGAAGAAGGCGAAGGATTTTGATTTCGCGACGAAGTAAAATCTCACAAACCTGAGGCCACTAAGGACAATAATCCTTAGTGGCTTTTTGCATACAATGCTTTACAAGTGCAAATCTTACGGTATTTTGTTTATTAATTTTCCTTCTTTGGTCGAAATGTAAAGATGGTAAGGAGCAATTTCCTTTTTTTTTCTACAACGAATCAGGGAATTATGGATGCCTGAGAGTAGAACAAGCTTAAGAAATATGTTAAAATAAATGCACTAATCTATAGAGGGAATTGAATAAAGGGTTTTCTCGGAAAAGGAGTTCGGAGAAATAGTATGAATAGAATAACAGAAGTTAAGATACGCTTTATCTACCTATTGTTTTTGATTTTTGTGCTTATCTTTGTGGTAGCCAGTTCCATGCGCTACTATGATAAGCTTGGATTTTATGAGGAAAAATTTGAAGTTTTACAATCCGGCTGGCAAAGAGTTTTGCCGGACGGCTCAAAAAAACGTTTATTTTCTACCGGAGAGTCTGTTCCTGAGAAGGAGCTCTTAATTGAACGACAGCTGCCCCAGGATGTTCCTTATGCGTTAACCAGCTTGTTCATTCGAACAGTGCATCAGGATATTACGGTGTGGATAGACGGTAGAGTGGTATATGAATTTAAATATGCGGATATCCCGCCATTTAATAGTAAGATTCCGCCTATTTCCTGGGTTCGTATCCCGGTACAGAAGGATCAGCTTGGGAAGATGATTCGTATTGAGCTGACCGGAAGAGGCAGAACGGCGGAGAATACCCTTGGAGGTATTTATTTTGGAGAAGACGTTTCCATTATTTGTGCCATTCTTTGGAAGAATGCTTTGCAGATTCTGGCGGCTTTTTGCCTGATGTTCCTGGGAATCGGAATGTGGGTGGAATATATTTTGGTGGACAAAAAGAGGGGAGACGAAAGAGGGGCTTATTATACGGGAGTCAGCCTATTCTTTATGGGGTTATGGCTCGGGTGTCAGATTGATGCCAGACAGCTGATTTTTAACAATATATTATTGCTTTGGAATCTGGAGTATCTGTCCCTGATTATGATTCCGGTGCCGGCGCTTCTGTTTATTAACAAAGTGGAAAAGGGCTTATGTCAAAGAGAACTCTTTTTATTGTCCTTCGTGATTTTCATTTGTGATGCCTTGATTATTTTTTCTGCGGGAGTAGGAATCTTTTCCTTCGCGGAATTAAATCTTCCCATTGATATTTTGGGGCTTATTACCGCAATCGAGGTGTTGCGCAGCTTTTACATGGTTTGGAAGAAGGATAAGCACCTCTTTAGGGAGTTGACCTGGATGATGGGGGCTTATTGTACCCTAATCGGTTTCTGTATTATTGAGTTGCTTTCCTATATGATTAGCGGCTATGCAAACCAGGGAAAATTCCTTTCTATCGGAACCATTATCTTTGCCTTCCAGATTATGCATGCACAGGGAATTGAGTATGATGAGATACAGAACGA
>CALHIC010000139.1 GCA_938030845.1 uncultured Oribacterium sp.
GCTTGGAAGTTGATTGAGTATATGGGATCTGAAAAGGCCCAGAGAAAACAGGCAGAGCTTGGTATTACCATGTCCGCTTACAAGGGAACTTCCGAAGCATGGGCAAAAAGTGCTCCCTTTAATTTACAGGCCTATCTCAACATGATGGAAGATATGGAGATTCTTCCCTTCTCCAGAAGCACAGTAACCTGGGAGGATGCCAATACAGAGTTGGTTACTAAGGTATATACGGGAGAGCTGACGATGGAGGAAGCTTGTAAAAAGATGGCGGCACAGATGAATGAAAAGCTTGCGGAAGAGCATGCGAAGTAACAAATAAGTTTAAAGTCCGGTATTTAGTAGAAAAGGAGTAGCTATGGCGGAAGAGAAAAAGAAAGGCTTTTCGTTTACCAGTAGAGAGAAAAACGAATTTATCTGGGGCTGGTTATTTATCCTGCCAACGATAATCGGTTTGGTGGTTTTGAATATTATTCCGATTATCAACACCATTTATCAAAGCTTCTTTAAGACGGGAGACTTTGGTAGAGGAAACATTTTTGTTGGCTTGCAAAATTACCAGAAGGTTTTTGCGGATAAGGAAATCTGGCAGGCCCTGATCAATACGGTGCGTTATGCGATTGTGGAAGTACCCTTCTCCATAGCTATTTCCCTGGTTTTGGCAGTACTGTTAAATAAGAAAATCAAGGGAAGATCGGTGTATAGAACCATTATTTTCCTGCCTATGGTGGCGGCTCCTGCTGCTATTGCCATGGTTTGGCGTTGGCTCTATAATTCCGACTTCGGTTTGTTAAATCATATTTTTCATAGCAAAATTAACTGGGTAAGCAGCCCGAGTATTGCCGTTTACAGTGTTGCGGTAATCGGTATTTGGTCCATCTTAGGCTACAACATGGTACTTTTCCTGGCAGGACTACAGGAAATTCCCGGAGATTATTACGAGGCGGCGGAGATTGACGGAGCAACCGGTATTTCCAGCTTCTTTAACATTACCCTGCCTTTGCTTTCGCCCACAATTTTCTTCGTTTTGGTAACCAGAGTCATTGCCAGCTTACAGGTATTTGACTTGATTTATATGGTAATTGATAACACCAACCCGGCACTGGGAAAAACCCAGTCTTTGGTATATCTTTTCTATAAGTACTCCTTTGTAAACAAAAATATCGGTTATGGTTCAACCATTGTGGTGGTGCTCCTCCTTCTGACCTTACTGGTTACTGTGTTACAGATGATCGGGCAGAAGAAGTGGGTTTACTATAATTAAGAAAGGAGTACCTATGGATAGCTTAGAGAGAAATAGAAAAATCAGTAGTTTTGTCGTGCATCTTACCCTGGTATTGATTTCCATTACCATGTTGGTTCCCTTTTTCTGGATGGTACTGACAGCCTTTAAGAGTACTACAGAGGCAACCTCCGTGAATCCTTTTATTATCTTCCCGAAGGTTTGGCGAACAGATGCCTTCAAGGCGGTTATTGCCAATATGGATTTCCTTCTGCTCTATAGAAATACCCTGCTTTTGATTTTCTTTAGAGTGCTTTGTGCGGTGGTAACGGCAACTATGGCGGGCTATGCCTTTGCCAGACTCCGTTTTCCGGGAAGAGACCTGGCATTTTCCCTGGTATTATTCCAAATGATGGTGCCTAATCAGGTCTTTTTGATCCCCCAGTATTTGATGGTTTCCAAGATGGGAATGTTAAATACGATTTTTGCTTTGGTATTTCCGGGACTGGTTACCGCCTTTGGAACCTTCCTTTTAAGACAGGGCTTTATGGGACTTCCCAAGGACTTGGAGGAGGCTGCCAGACTGGATGGCTGTAATATCGGACAAACCTTCCTTTTCGTTATGATGCCTTTGATGCGTTCTTCCATGGTTGCACTGGGAATTTTTACAGCCCTCTTTGCCTATAAGGATTTGATGTGGCCCATGATTGTAAATACGGATAAGGATATGTTGGTTTTATCCTCTGCTTTGGCAAAGATGCAGGGGCAGTATGTGATGAAATTCCCGGAACTGATGGCGGCATCCCTAATTGCCTGTGTTCCGATGATCGTTTTATATATTTTGTTCCAGAAGCAATTTATTGAAGGAATTGCCACCAGTGGCGGTAAGCTCTAGGATTGGAGGAGTAGAATGGCTTTTGATATTGTTTTTCACGAAAAAGAAAGAGTTTTTCACTTATATAACGAGAAGATTTCCTACCTTATGCGGGTAATGGAAAATGATCAGCTGGAGCATCTGTATTATGGCAAGCGAATCCATGACAGAGAAGGCTTTTCTTCCCTTCATGAAGAGGCTCAGCGTTCTCAGATGAGTGTCTGCATTCCGGAGCCGGGAGCACTTTCTATGCAATATGCCACTCAGGAATATCCTTCCTATGGAACAGGAGACTATCGCAGTCCTGCCTTTTCCATTTTGCAGGAAAACGGCAGCAGGGTATCCGACTTCCGCTATCGGGGCTATGAAATCAAGAAGGGAAAGCCAAGCTACCTGCCCCTACCTATGTCCTATGTGGAGGCGGATGATGAAGCTTTGACCTTGGATATTTTCCTGGTAGATGCTGTCAGTGAGACAGAGCTTCGTTTGGAATATACCCTTTATAGAGACTATCCGGTGCTTTGCCGAAATGTTTGCTTTACCCAAATGGGAGCGGAAAAAATCCACTTAGAGGCGGCCCTCAGTATGAGTGTGGAATTCTTGGATAAAGATTTTACCATGCTTCATTTGGCGGGAGCTTGGGGAAGAGAGCGTTATGTAAAGACCAGAAAACTGGAAATGGGGATTCAAGGCATTCAAAGCTTAAACGGTACCTGTTCCGGTGCGGAGCATAACCCTTTTATTGCCCTGCTTCGTCCGGATGCCAACGAGGATCAGGGAAAGGTTTACGGCTTTAACCTGGTTTACAGCGGAAACTTCCTTTCTCAAGTAGAGGTATCCACCTTTGATATGACAAGGGTAATGCTGGGAATTAATCCCCAGAACTTCTCCTATTGCCTTTCAGAGGGAGAGTCCTTCCAAAGCCCGGAGGTGGTGATGGCCTATTCCGAGGATGGTTTGAACGGTTTGAGTCAGGTTTATCACCGCTTCTTTAAAAACCGCCTTATGCACGGAAAATACAAGAATCAGGAACGCCCGATTCTTTTAAATAACTGGGAGGCTACCTTCTTTGACTTTAATGAGGAGAAGATTCTTCACATTGCCAAGAAGGCAAAGGAAGTGGGAGCGGAGCTTTTCGTATTGGATGACGGCTGGTTTGGAAAGAGAAATGATGATTACAGAGGCCTTGGGGACTGGGATGCCAACTTGGAAAAACTTCCCCAGGGAATTGCAGGCCTGTCCAAGAAGGTAGAGGCTTTGGGACTGAAGTTCGGCCTTTGGTTTGAAGTGGAAATGGTCAACATGGATTCCGACCTGTACCGTGCTCATCCGGATTGGATGATTGCTACTCCCGGACGTTTTCCAAGCCATGCCAGACACCAGCATGTACTGGACTATTCCAGAAAAGAGGTTGTGGACTATATTTACGGAAAGATGGCAAAGATTCTTAGAGAATCCTCCATTTCCTATATTAAGTGGGATATGAACCGCTATATGTCCGAGCCCTATTCTGCCGCACTGGATGCGGAAAGACAGGGAGAGATGATGCATAGATATATTCTTGGAGTCTATGATTTGTATCATCGCCTGACTACGGAGTTCCCGGATGTGCTTTTTGAATCCTGTGCCAGCGGTGGAGCCAGATATGATGCGGGACTGATGTACTATGCTCCCCAGACCTGGTGCAGTGATGACTCGGATGCGGCGGAGAGAGCAAAGATTCAGTATGGAACCTCCATTGCTTACCCCATTGTCAGCATTGGTTCCCATGTATCTCAAGTGCCCAATCAGCAGCTTTACAGAAATACCCCATTGGAAACCAGAGCCAATATGGCTTACTTCGGAACCTTCGGTTATGAGCTGGATTTAAATCTTCTTCCGGAGAAGGAAATTGAAGAGGTGAAGAAGCAGATTCAGTTTATGAAGGAGTATCGGAAGCTGATTCAGATTGACGGAGACTTTTATCGCCTTCGTTCTCCTTTCAAGGGAAATGAAACTGCCTTTATGGTGGTATCTCCTAAGAAAGATCAGGCCTTGGCCATGTATTTCCAGACCTTAAATCATGTAAATGCTTCCTGGATTCGTTTTAAGCTAAAGGGCTTGGAGGAGGACCGTCTTTACAGAGTACAGGCTGATTTAAGCCCCTGCTTGGAAAGGTTGGAAAATCCTGTTTTACATGCTTCCTTTAATTTGGAAAAGAAGAGCTTGGATTATCTGGCTTACGGAAGTGAGCTTATGGAAGTGGGAATTCCTATTTCCAGAGATGATTTAAGCAGAAAGGGAGGAGACTTTGCCTCCATCCTTTTCAAGATTGATGCCAAGTCTTAGGCAGAAAGAAAAATAAATATAGGAGGTAGAGAGAGGAGAGTCTATGGAGAAAAGCAAAGAGAAGAGCCCTTTTCTTTTCTTAATTCCGGTCTCCCTCTCTTTTTACTGAGATGGAAAGACAAACTGTAGATTTTGTAAAAGATCCCTTTGGCTGTTTTTTGGGAGAAGAGCAACGCTATTACAATTTCCAGGATGCAGAAAATAAGGCTTCCGACCTACAGCTGATGTATTGCGGGAAAGAACGTTGTGTTCCGGGGCATCGTTATGGACCAAATAAGCGAAATTTGTATCTTTTGCATGTGGTCTATTCCGGTGTAGGGACATTATTCGTTAACGGAGAATACTATCATTTATCCAAAGGAAATGCTTTTCTTTTATATCCCCACATGGAAGCTTGGTATGAGGCGGATTTAACGGAACCCTGGTCTTATTTTTGGATTGGCGTGCGGGGAGTGGATGCGGACAGTTTTTTTACCGAAGCCGGCTTTAGCAAGGAAAAACCGGTGGGAATCGTGCATCAGATGGATAATCTATTGTTGTATATCAATAAAATATTACAAAAACAGGATTATACCATTGAAGAGCAATTATCCAGAAGCGCCTATATGCACTTGTTTTTTGCCAATCTTCTCAGGGGAAAGCAGGAAGAAACGCATTGGGGAGGACCGTTAAAGGATTTAGGCAGTCACAGTGCCAGAGTGAGAGCTTATCTGGATGAGCATTATCATGAAGATATCTCCATTACTGCTTTAGCCAAGGAAATGGGGATTCATAGAGCC
>CALHIC010000140.1 GCA_938030845.1 uncultured Oribacterium sp.
TCTGAAGATTTTAGAAAAGGATAGCGTCGACCTGATTATTTTGGATGTTATGATGCCCGGTCTTGACGGTATTCGTACCACCTTGAAGATTCGGGAAAAAAGCTCTATCCCCATCATTATCCTAAGTGCCAAAGGCGAGGACACCGATAAGATTCTCGGCTTAAATATCGGAGCAGATGATTATATCACCAAGCCCTTTAATCCCTTGGAGATGGTGGCCAGAGTAAAGTCCCAGCTTCGCCGCTACACCCAACTCGGCAATATGAATGAACAGTCTAAGGGAGAAGCCATTTACAGCTGCGGCGGTCTGGTGATTAACGATGATACCAAGGAGGTGTCCGTAGACGGCGAATTGGTAAAGCTTACACCTATTGAATACAATATTCTCCTTCTTCTGGTGCGAAATGCAGGCAAAGTCTTTTCCATTGACGAAATTTATACCTCAATTTGGAACGAGGAAGCCATCGGGGCGGACAACACCGTAGCGGTGCACATCCGTCATATTCGGGAAAAAATTGAAATCAACTCCAGAAAGCCTAAGTATTTGAAGGTGGTTTGGGGTGTGGGTTATAAAATTGAAAAGCAGGGAAAGAGCGAGGACTAAGCATGAAACGTCTTCTCCCCTTTTTGCTCCATTTTTTCATTTTATTTCTCTTTTCCATCAGTCTGGTGCTGTTGCATTTTGCCCCCAAGGGAAGTGATACCATTGCCTTTTTGCAGGAGAAGAACTACCTTTCTTCCTCCAGCTTCGACAGTGCGGTTTCGGAAAGCATCAACGATATCTTTGATTATATTGATCTTCGGGATCTTTTTGAAACCAGGGGAACCCTGGATTTAAACCATACTATAGCCCAGAGTGAAAGTAACGGTGCTACCCGTTCCTACAGTCTGGACTATTTGATTAAGTATGCCCGTTCCATGGGCTACTATTTAAATGAGAAAAATGAAATCATGGAGGACGGTCCTGCCACCGTCACCAAGGAACAGGACGAAAAAGAGCACCAGATTAAAGTCATTTACCGTGCCTATCTTCCGGATTATCAGCCTGCCAGCCCCGCTGACGGTTTTATGAGTCTGGGAAGACTGTCAAAGGAAGCGCTGAGCTATTTGGCAAAGTACTATGCGATTCGCTCCCGCTATTTTGATCAGGGCTCCAATTTCCATTTTTATGTGGCCTATAGCAACGGCAATAATTCCACCTATTATAATAATGAAAATGACGGCACTGCGGAAAAAATTCAAAAGCTGGGAAAATATGTTTTTACAGACTCTTCTTCTTTGGAAATCAAAAGCAATCTAAAAACGATTCCCTCCAATCTGGTACCTCTTTTGGAAGCCAGAGATCCTTATAAAGACGGTTCCTATGTCTTTGCTGCAGGGGTGGATACCTCCTTCCCTGTTCATGACCAATATAAAACCATGATGGAGGAATACAGCATTCGAAGAAACCTGAGTATTCTCG
>CALHIC010000141.1 GCA_938030845.1 uncultured Oribacterium sp.
GGAAAGGTTTTGGAAGAAACCATTGATTCCATAAAGGAGACTCATTCTCTCTTGGACTTTAACAAGGTTACGGAGGCTATGAATGCCCTTTCCAAGGCAAAACGGATTCTGTTCTTCGGTGTTGGGGCGTCCATGCTGACTGCGATGAAGGCGATGAATAAGTTCCATCGTATTGAGCCGAAGGTTTATTGTTCGGAGATGGTGAGTCAGCAGCTGATGAGTGCCGCAACCATGGAAAGAGGAGATGTGGCCGTGATATTCTCCTATTCCGGTGCGACCAGAGATATTGTGGAGATCGCAAAGCTGGCGAAGGAGTCCGGAGCAACCGTGGTATCCATCACCCGTTTTCAGAAGTCGGAGCTTACGGAATATACAGATATTTTATTGCTTTCCGGAGCCAATGTGGGTTCGCTGCAGAAAGGCTCCACCTCCGCAGAAATCAGTCAGCTCTTCCTGGTAGACATTATGTACACCGAGTATTATCGGAGACATTATGAGTATTGTAATCAGATTTTGGAAAAAACCACTGTGGCTATCAAAGATAGAAATTAAAAATAAAAATAGGTCTGAAATGGGAGAGAGCATACTCCGATTTCAGACCTATTTGCCTATGAACCTATCTTATCCGTTTTTCTCTAAACTGTCCCGAAGCTCTTGAATCTTATCCCGATACAGGGCGGCATCTTCGAAGTTTAACTCCGCGGCGGCAGCCCGCATTTTCTTACTGAACTCTCGAATCATCTTTTCAATCTCCGCCCTGGACATGGATTCCACATCCTTTTGGAAGCCCTTCTCATCATCCCGAAGAACCTTGGAAATGGCAATCAAATCTCGAACCGCCTTCTTAATGGTGGTGGGGGTGATGCCGTGGGCTTTGTTGTATTCTTCCTGAATCGAACGTCTTCTCTTGGTTTCGTCAATGGTACGCCTCATGGAGTCGGTGATGGTATCCGCATACATGATAACGTGACCTTCAGAATTTCGAGCGGCACGACCAACGGTCTGGATTAAAGAGGTTTCGGAACGAAGGAAGCCTTCCTTATCCGCATCCAAAATGGCTACCAGCGTAATCTCCGGAATATCCAGTCCCTCTCGAAGCAGGTTAATGCCCACCAAAACATCAAACTTATCCAGACGCATATCTCGGATAATGGCGGCTCTTTCCAAAGTATCAATATCGGAATGGAGATACTTTACTCTTACCTTTGCTTCCTGCAAATATTTGGTAAGGTCCTCCGCCATTTTCTTGGTAAGGGTGGTGACCAGAATCTTATTACCCTTGTCGGTCTCCTTATGGATTTCGGAAAGCAAGTCGTCAATCTGCCCCTTGGTGGGACGCACCACGATTTCCGGATCCAAAAGTCCTGTAGGACGGATAATCTGCTCTGCCCTTAGGATTTCATGCTCCGCCTCGTACTCTCCGGGAGTTGCGGAAACGAAGAGCAATTGGTTGATTTTTCCTTCAAATTCGCTGAAAT
>CALHIC010000142.1 GCA_938030845.1 uncultured Oribacterium sp.
GGGGGATTTCATGAAAGGACGTTCACAATCCTTGCAGTCTATTATTTTGCTTCTGGCAGGAGCGCTTAGTACGATCTATACTTTGATTTTGGATTTTACAGGCTCTAAGGCTACATACCGCGGTAACTTACTGATTTTAGGTGTGGTTTTGTTTTTTCTTGGCCTGTATATTTTGCCAAGCAAAAAACACCATAGAAAAATAGTTTATTTTCTATTTCCCCTGCTATTTACCTTTGCGGTGACTGTGATTATTCCGTTAATTTTAGGTATAGGGTATTCTTTTACTGATTGGACAGGAATTCGTTTTACCAAAGTAGTAGGGTTAGCCAACTATCAGGCTATGTTTAAAGATCCGGCCTTTATCTGGTCCGTTTTAATTACCTTTGTTTTTGTTATTATTAATGTTGTGATGATTAACTTGGTAGGCTTTTTATTAGCTCTGCTTTGTACTGTGAAAATGCGTGGGGTGGCATTTTTCAGAGCTGCTTACTTTTTACCGAACCTGATTGGAGGAATTGTTCTGGGTTATATCTGGCAGTTCGTCTTCAACAATGTTTTGATGAATTATATGAAATTTTCCATGTTATCCCAGACCAAGACAGCGATGTTGGCCATTATTGTGGTTTATCTCTGGCAGAGTGGCGGATATATCATGTTGATTTATGTTACGGGACTTACACAGATTCCGGGAGATGTACTGGAGGCTGCTCAGATTGACGGGGCTACGGCGTTGCAAACCTTGTTTAAGGTTAAGCTTCCGATGATTGCATCTACCATTACCATTTGTACTTTCTTAACCTTAACCTCTGCTTTTAAACAGTTCGATGTGAATATGGCATTGACCAACGGAACAGGTTCTGTGGCGGACTTTTTGGGCTCCTATCTATCCAACGGTACTCAGATGCTTGCTTTAAATATTTACAACACGGCTATTGCAAAGAATAATTTTGCTCTGGCTCAGGCAAAGGCTATTTTGTTCTTTATTATTCTGGCGGTAATTTCCCTGATTCAAGTTCGAATCAGCAATAGTAGAGAGGTGGAGATGTAATGGGCAAGTCTAAAAGTGTAAAAAATTTATTTTTGGGAATTCTGGGAACTTGCATTGCAATTTATATTTTATTTCCCTTCTATTTGGTAGTGATGAATTCCTTCAAGAGACAGGCTGATATCGTTAAGGATCCGGTGGCTTTTCAAGGGGTTAGCTTTGCCCAGTTACAGGCAAACCTGAATTCTGTAATTCATAATTCCAATTTTAACTTCTGGTATGCTTTCGGTACTTCAGCGATTATTACAGTAGTGTCTTTGGTTCTTCTGATTTTATTCGGCTGTATGGCTGCCTGGGTTATCAGTAGAAACAATAAAAAGCCTTGGGCGATTGCCGTGTATATGACTTTTATTGCTTCTATGATTATTCCTTTCCAGGTAGTAATGCTTCCGCTGCTTTCCACCTTTAGAGATGTGGGAAAGTTTGTAGGCATTAATATGTTGCAGTCCGTCCATGGTATTTTGTTTGCTTACCTTGGTTTCGGCGGTGCCATGACCGTATTTATTCTGACAGGTTTTATTAAGGGTATTCCCTACGAGTTGGAGGAGGCTGCGGCAATTGACGGCTGTTCTCCTGAGGGGACATTTTTCAAGATTATCTTTCCTTTGCTGCGTCCGGTGGTTACTACAGTGACCATTTTGAACGGTATGTGGATTTGGAACGACTATTTACTGCCTTCTTTGATGCTGGGACAGAACGGAAAGATTAAGACCCTTCCTGTAGCTGTGCAGGCCTTTGTGGGATCTTATGTAAAACAGTGGGATTTGATTTTGTCTGCAGCTTTGCTGGCTATTCTTCCTATGATTATTGTATTCCTAATTGGACAGAAGCAGATTATGAGCGGAATGGTAGAGGGTGCTGTAAAGGGATAAGGAGAACAGCGTTCTCAAAGAATCTAACAGAGAGAGGAATATTTATCGCAAAGGACTGCATCTTGCATGGACTGCAGGTCCTTTGCAGTTTGCAGGCATTTCCCTGTGATAAATATTCAGAATGAAGATTATGGCTAGGATTAAAGATATTGCTAAACTTGCAAATGTAAGTCCCTCTACAGTATCCAATGTGATTCATGGCAGAAAAAACAAGTTAAGTCCTGAGCTCTATGAAAAGGTGCAAAGGATTTTAGAAGAAGAGCATTATGTTACCCATCGGGGGGCCCAAATGTTGACAAAACAGGGCTCCCGTCTTATTGCTCTGATTTTGACCTATAGCAGAGCTGAAGAGGAAAGTATTGTACAGGATCCCTTTGTTTCTTCAATCATCGGTGCAGTACAAAGCGCGTTGCAGAAGGAAGGATATTTTCTTTTACTGTATGCCAATCCGGATGTGGAGCTCTGTACTAAGATTACTCTGGAGTGGAATGTGGAAGGAATTATCCTCCTGGGTGCAAAACGGGAAGGCTACTACTATTTACGCTCTTTGAATTCGGTTCCGGTAGTCACCATTGATACCATTTTCTTCCCGGAGGATCATTCCTATGTGAATGTAGGACTGGAGGATTATCAGGGAGCACTGGAGATGACTCGCTACCTGCTTTCCAAAGGACACGAAAAAATTGCTTTTTTATCATTGATGGACGGCATGGATGTATTGCGGAAGGACGCTATAGACAATATCCGGTATCAGGGGTATCTACAGGCTTACGAAGAAAAGAACTTAGCGGCAGATCGGAGTCTTTGCCGAAACTTATCCTATGACGGGAAAATCAGACAAAAGCAATACAAGGAATTTTATCAGGAAAGTTTTTGGGGCTGTACGGCTTTATTCTTTACAGCAGACATAATGGCTCTGGAAATGATGAGCTTTTGTATGGATCAAGGCCTTAGGGTTCCG
>CALHIC010000143.1 GCA_938030845.1 uncultured Oribacterium sp.
AAAACTGCTTATAGTACGCAAATGCCGAGGGGATGCTGAGCTCTCCGTGAATTTCTTCCTTAGTATAGAAGCGATAACCTTGCTTTTCCCAAGTCTTCTTAGCTTTGCCGCTCTCCTCCTGAAAGTCTCCGCAATAGACCTCATAGCCTATCATTTCCCACTCCTTGTGGGTGAAAATGTGTTTTGCCTCACCTAAAGCTTTGATTCGCAAGGGACGTAAGCCTAAGTTTTCCACTGCTTCCAAGGCTTCCTTTTCCGAGCAATGGCCTTCCAGCTTATAAAACTCGTAAAGCCCTGCCAAAAGGCCTTTATTTTCCCGTTTCTTCAGCATAAGCTCCTCCTGATGCCGTATCAGGAAAATGCTGTACTGCTCCACCTTTCTTTTCTTTTTCTCCGGAAGCTTGGGATAGTCCATAGGATTTCCGGCTTTGGCGCTACTGCAAAACGCTTTCAAAGGACAGGAATTGCAAGCAATCTCCCCCTTGGGAAGGCAGACTCCTGAGCCAAGATCCATTAGAGCCTGATTAAAATCCCCCGGGTCAATGCCCTGCATTTTCTCCTGAAAATAAGAAAAGGCTAGCTTCTTTCCCTCCGGCTCCAACACCACCTTGGGATAGCTTGTTAAACGAGCAAAAATCCGAAGCAGGTTTCCATCCAGCGCCGGAATTTCTTCCTTATAAACAATGGAGGCAATGGCTGCGGCGGTATACTCCCCGATGCCGGGAAGCTTCTTTAATTCCTGAAAGCTATTCGGCATTTCTCCGGCGTATTCCGTCATAATCTTCTTTGCCGCCTTTTGCAGATTTCTCGCCCGGGAATAATAGCCCAGTCCCTCCCAGAGCTTTAAAACCTTCTCCTCCTCTGCATTCGCAAGGTCCGAAATTTCCGGAAGTGCCGATAAAAAGCGGGCATAGTAGCCCTTCACCGCCTCCACTCTGGTCTGCTGCAACATGATTTCGGACAGCCAGGTGTGATAGGGTCCCGGTTCTTCTCGCCAAGGAAGAATCCGCCTATTTTCGTCATACCAGGAAAGAAGCGCTTTCGCAAAGGGAGCCTCCCCCCCGCTAAACTGTCTTATGTTTTTGCTCTTCGCTTCTTCCATTTACTAAACCTCTTTAAAAGAAAAATATTTCCAATCCAATCAAAATCAATATAATACCACCCAGGATTTCCGCCTTATTGGAAAGAATCGTTCCGCATTTTTTCCCTATGCCGATAGCTAAGTAGCAAAGGATAAGAGTTTCCCCTCCGATAATCAAAGAAGCCAGAACCGCCTCCGTCAAAGTAAAATGGGCGATGGTAAAGCCAACAGAAAGAGCATCCACAGAAGTAGCGATTCCTTGAAGCAGCAAGTCTTTTTTCGTTAGGATGGATTCTGCCTCTTCCTCCTTTTTTTGAATTCCTGCAATCAGCATTTTCCCACCGATATAAAGAAGGAGTCCTAAAGAAATCCAGGGAATCAAAGTTTCCAGCTTCTGAAAATACTGCAACAAACAATGTACCATAATCCAGCCCAAAAGGGGCATCAAAAACTGAAAGAAGCCGTATACTCCTGCAATAGACCACCTCTTCTTTTCCTGCATTCCTTTTTCCGCAAGGCCGTTGGCCATGGAAACCGTTACCGCATCCATGGCAAGACCTGCTCCCAATAAAATACTGTTGATAATAAACTTCATAAATCTCCTGACTTTTGATTTCTGATTCTCAACCCAAGTCGAATCCTACTCATGTAATTCTTCCACACTGCTCCTACACTACGAGAACTCCCGCACATCACCGGTAACACTCATTAAAAATGATCCCCGCGATACATTAGCGGTACTCGCTAAGAAAACGAGATATCGCACACTACGCGTGCGATACTCGTTAAGAATAAAAAAGGTATAACGATTGCTCGCTATACCTTAAAAAATCTTATGACAGACTCCATGTATAGCTTGCGTTATACATGAGTCTCGCATTTTAAAACAAGCCAGGCTTCCCGCCAGTATGTTGACTTGTTGCGCTTTCGCGTATGCTACTCCCTCACTGCTCTTAAGAAGTTTCCCATAAGAGCACGGGGTTAGTCAATTCTAACAGTATTTTCAGCTGTTTTTCTTCTCATACAGAATAGAATGAAGAAAGCCACTTTTCCTCTTGAAAACTTTATGGAACAATGATGAAACCATTTTCGCAAAGATTTATTCAAAGGAAAAAACATTCAGTCCGGTCTGTCCCTTTAAGTCTTCCTGTCTTCCCACCTTGCCGGGCAGGGTATGAAGGAAGATTTCTCCCGTTCCGGAGATTCTGCATTTTTTCAAATGTCCTCCAATGCCTCTAAGCTCTTCATCACAGGCATTGGCATGGATGTGCAGATAGGGCTTTCCGTCCTTTTCCGTTACAGAGCCGACTAAAGAGGTAACTTCCATTTCTCCGGTAAACTCCTTGGGATAATATTTCTTCTCGGAAACATTATAAAGTCCCACTTCCATACAATCGGAAGCACCGATTCCTGAAATGCTGGCTAAGGCAATGCCCTCCTTCTCACAAAGGTTTGTAAGACATTCCATCACTTCCTCTCCCCTGTCTAAACGTACCACATAATCCTCTCCGATATTCCGAAACTCCATAAAATCTCCTTTCCCTTCTCTCGAACTCAAGTTTTCTTTAAGCATAATGCCATGAACAGTTTTCTTTTACAGTGTAACACCGTGAACAGTTTTCTTTTACAGTATAACACTGTGATTAGTTTTCCTTTACAGTATAACGCCGTGAACAGTTTTTTTCTATTGCACTCAGGAAAATGCGTATGGTTCCTCAGGTAAATACATATGATGGCCCAATAAAATACGTATTATCGATTTATTCCCGGGTGCCTTTTCTGCTTCAGGAAAATCTTGGCGATTCTCTTTCGAAAAAAACAAAGCTATTGTATACTTAGGCAGAATTTTTGAACTAGTTTTGGAATGGTAAAAGCTATTTCTTCCTTAATAGAAGGATAGCAGAGTCTAATGCATAGGACAGCATCCTGCAAGGAGGAAGTCGAAAAAAGGAGAAGAGCAGAAAAATATGGATATTATTCAGAAAATCAGCGAGGATTTGTCCTTAAAGAAAAAACAGGTAGAGGCAGCGGTACAGCTTTTGGATGAGGGAAATACCGTCCCCTTTATTGCCCGGTACCGTAAGGAGCTGACCTCCGGTTTAAATGATGAAGAGCTACGAAATCTTGAGGAGAAGCTACAGTATCTTCGGAAGCTGGAAGAGCGTAGAGAAAGTATTCTCCATAGCATTGAGGAGCAGGGAAAATTAACGGAGGAATTGAAAAGGGAAATTCTGGCCGCAGATACCGCCGTTCGTCTGGAGGACCTGTACCTTCCCTATAAGCCAAAGCGAAGAACCAGAGGCATGATTGCCAGAGAAAAGGGGCTGGAAGGACTGGCGAAGGCTCTTCTTTTACCCTGTGAAAATCCGGAAGCAGAGGCGAAAAAATATATTTCTCCTGAAAAGGAAGTGTTGACTGCTGCGGATGCACTAAACTACGCCAAGGATATTTTGGCGGAGGACTTCTCCGAGGATGCCCGCTTAAGAGAATGGATTCGAAACAAGAGTCTGAAGGAGGGCTTCATTTGCTCCTCCTTAAAGGAAAAGGAAGAAACACCGGAAAGTAAGACCTATGAAAATTACTTTTCCTATGAAGAAAAAATCCAATCCATTCCGGGACATCGTATTCTGGCTTTAAATCGTGGAGAAAAGGAAAAAATTCTCAGCGTAAAGCTCCGTTTTCCTGAAGAAGAAATCCTTCAATATATAGAAGCGCAGTTGCAAGTCAGTAAGAAAGGAAAATGCAGGCCTTATCTGGAGGAAGCTATCGCCGATTCCTACAAGCGCCTGATTGCCCCCTCCATTGAAACGGAAATCCGAAACATTTTGACAGAAAAGGCGGAGGACGGAGCCATCCTGGTCTTCTCCGATAACTTAAAGCAGCTTTTGATGCAGGCACCCATTACCGGAAAAGTTGTGCTGGGCTGGGATCCGGGCTTTCGTACCGGTTGTAAAATTGCCGTGGTGGATGCCACCGGAAAGGTACTGGATACCACCGTCATTTACCCTACTCCCCCTAAAAATCAGGTGGAGGAGTCTATGGCGAAGATTCACCAGCTGATTCAAAAGCACCATGTGGACATCATCGCTTTAGGAAACGGTACCGCCTCCAGAGAATCGGAAAAGGTTATTTCCGACTATTTGAAGGAGCAAAAGAGCCCTGTAAAATATGTGATTGTCAATGAAGCAGGTGCCTCCGTTTATTCTGCCAGCAAGCTGGCCACAGAGGAGTTCCCTAATTTTGATGTGGGAGAAAGAAGCTCCACCTCCATGGCGAGACGTTTGCAAGACCCCTTGGCGGAGCTTGTGAAAATTGATCCCAAGTCCATCGGCGTGGGCCAGTATCAGCATGATATGAACCAAAGCAAGCTGACCGAGCAGTTAAACAAGGTGGTGGAGGACTGTGTAAATAAGGTGGGAGTAGACTTAAACACTGCCTCCGCCTCTCTCCTATCCTACATTTCCGGAATCAGCAAGACCATTGCCAAAAACATTGTGGCTTTTCGAGAAGAAAACGGTGCCTTTAAGTCCCGAAAAGAGCTTTTAAAGGTGGCCAAGTTAGGGCCGAAGGCTTTTGAGCAGAGTGCCGGATTCCTCAGAATCCGCGGGGGAAAAGAGCTTTTGGATATGACCTCCGTACATCCCGAGTCCTACAGCGTGGCTAAGGAAATGCTGGCATTGGCGGGAATTGCAGAAAATGAACTCCTCTCCGGAAAGGGAAAGGAAATGGGAAAAATCCTTTCCGCCCTCCCCGGCGGATTAAAGGGGGTAGAGCAGAAACTTTCCGTAGGAGAATATACCTTAAAGGATATTATTGAAGCTTTGGCAAAGCCGGGAAGAGACCCAAGAGAAGATGTTCCCGCCCCCATCCTTCGAGAGGATGTGCTGGAACTGGAAGATTTAAAAGAAGGTATGGTTCTCCAGGGAACCGTGAGAAATGTCATTGACTTCGGTGCCTTTGTGGATATCGGGGTACATCAGGACGGCCTTGTGCATATCTCCGCCCTTTCCAAGAAATTTGTGAAGCATCCATTGGATGTGGTAAAGCTTGGGGATATTGTGAAGGTGAAGGTCTTGTCTGTGGATGTGGCCAGGAAGAAGATTTCCTTGAGTATGAAGGATGTAGAGTAAGGCGGGCCAATATAAAAGGTACATCTGCGAAAACAGATGTACCCTATCTCCCAAACAAATCGGAGTGCGTCCCCGTCCTTGAAGCTGTGAGGATCAGTTGTGATTTATTTACTGCATAAATAAGCAGCCAATCCGGCAGGATATGACATTCTCGAAACCCGATATAATTTCCGGTTAAAGCATGGTCGTGATAACGCTGATCCAAGGTTTTTTCTTCTAAAAGAGTATTTAGTACCGTTTCAAGCAAAGACAGATCATAGCCTCGTTTTTTTGCAAGTTTCAAATCCTTGCGAAAGGCACCTGTGGTTACAAGCTCTAGCATTATTCACCGTCCGTTTCCGGCTCATCCAATAATTCCTGTACCGAGGCATAACGCTTGGCGGGAATTTTTCCTGCCATAATGAGCTTTGCTTCCTCCATCGCCATTTCCGTTTCCAAGTTGAAACGAGGCTGTTTCATTTCAAAAGGAAGTCCTCCCTCCATCAGTGATTTATGAAGAAAAATATTGATGGCATCGGTTACGGTAATTCCAAAGCTTGAAAATAACTGTTCCGCACTCGCTTTTGTTTCCGGATCAATACGGACATTGATATTCGCCGTTTTTGCCATGGTTTTCACCTCCCTGCTTTCTTATAGGGATTATATCACTTTTGCAAACAAATGCAATACAATGTGAAACTTTTTCATGCTCTTGCAAAAAACGAATAGCATGTAGTTTTTCGCTTAGTATCCCTACCCGTTGGGCGAGCTTAGCGAGAGCGTGCCCCGATTTTAGACCTATACTGCCAAAACTAATTTACTCTTTCGATTACAGTTCCTTTTTTATTCCCTTAAATTACGACGCCAAATTCCGGCTTATCCTATCGAAGCACTCTGGCACCGGCTCCCTTCATCAGCGCCTCCACCTCTTCTTTTCTGGCCATGGTGGTGTCTCCCGGTGTGGTCATGGCTAAAGCGCCGTGGCAAACCGCATATTGGATGGCAAGAGCCGGATCTCCCTTTTCCATTAAGCCGTACAGAAGGCCTGAGGCAAAGGAATCCCCTCCTCCCACTCGGTCAAAGATTTCCAGCTTGGGGAAGGACATTCCCTCATATACCTGGCCCTCTGCATAGCAAATGCCGGACCAGTCATTTACCGTAGCACTATGTACGGTTCGAAGACTGGTAGCCACCACCTTGAAGTTGGGATAAAGCTTTACCAGCTCTTCCTGCATTTTCCCATAGGCCTTAGGATCCAAATGCTTTAAGTCCTTCTGTCCTTCTACACGAAGACCAAGACAGGCGGTGAAGTCCTCTTCATTTCCCATCATAATATCCACGAACTTAGCCGCTTCCCGGTTCACTTCCTGCGCCTTCTCTACACCGCCGATAGCGTCCCACATGGAGGGGCGGTAATTTAAGTCGTAGGAAATCACCGTGCCGTGCTTCTTTGCCGCTTCCATCACCGCCAGCATAGTTTCTCCTGACTGTTCCGAGAGAGCAGCATATATTCCTCCGGTGTGAAGCAGACGAACCCCCAGCTCTCCAAAGATTCTATCCAAATCAATATCTTCCTTCTTCAGCTTGGAAATGGCGGTATTTGCCCGGTCGGAACAGCCCTTGGCGCCTCTTACCCCGAAGCCCCGCTCCGTAAAGTTTAGACCGTTTCGGCAGGTTCTTCCGATGCCATCCGTCTTTGCCCAATGGATAAAGGATGTATCCACGCCTCCCTGCAGAATAAAGTCTTCTACAAGGTATCCGATTTCATTTGCCGCAAATGCTGTAATTACCGCAGTTTTCAAAGAGAAACAGCGTCGAAGTCCCCGCACCACATTGTACTCTCCGCCACCTTCCCAAACCTTGAATTGTCTGGCGGTACGAATCCGGCCCTCTCCCGGATCCAAGCGAAGCATGATTTCTCCTAAGGAAATGGCGTCGTAAGCGCAGTCTTTTTTCTCTCGAAATGATAAAGCCATAAGGGTTCCTCCTCTATCTTCTGTCCAAATGCTCTTTCCTACTCTAACATAAAAATGCAATGGCTCACAGGAGGCTTTTTCACTATACTTTTCCTTACGGTTTTAGACATTTTTCCTATGGTTTTAGACGTTTTTCCTATGATCTTAGATACTTTTCCTATTATCTTATACATTCTTTCCGTTGTGGCAGACTCTATTTTATCTTATCCGAGCGCTTCATTTACAGCACAAAAAAACCGGAGCCCCTACCGGCCCCGGTTTTCCTTGTTTTTTGAAAGTATTTCCTTGCTTTCTTAGAAAGTCTTATCTCAGAAGAGAAAGAACTCCCTGTGGCTGCTGGTTAGCCTGAGAAAGCATAGACTGTGCAGCCTGGTTAAGAATGTTATTCTTAGTGAAAGCTGCCATTTCCTTAGCCATATCTGTATCACGGATTCTGGACTCAGCTGCAGTCATGTTCTCGTTTGTGGTCTTAAGGTTGTTGATGGTGTGCTCAAGACGGTTCTGAGATGCTCCAAGCTTTGCTCTGTGAGTAGATACAGAATTGATAGCCTTGTTGATGGTAGTAATTGCAGAGTTTGCCTTAGATACGGTAGATACATCGACTGCATTTACTCCTAATGCAGTGGAGCCCATCTTAGCTGTAGCAATGGTCAAGGTTTCTCCGGCGGTTGGTCCAATCTGTACTACGATACCGCCTGCTGCCGGTGCTGCAGCTCCACCAGGTCCCGGTGTACCCGTAGCTGCAGCTGCTGCTCCGGGAGCATTTCCGGTATTTAAGGGCTTTACACCATTGTAGTCTGTGGTGGACGCGATTCTGTTCAGCTCAGCCTTTAAAGCGGTAACCTCTTCTCCGATAGCTGTACGAGCTGTAGAGTTGTAGGTTCCGTTAGCGGACTGAGTAGCCAGAGTTACCATACGCTGTAACATGGAGTGAGTCTCTGTTAAAGCACCTTCAGCGGTCTGGATTAAACCGATTGCATCGTTTGCATTGGAAGTTGCCTGATCAAGACCGTTGATCTTGGAACGCATCTGCTCGGAAATAGCAAGACCTGCTGCATCATCTGCAGAACGGTTGATTCTATATCCGGAAGACAGCTTCTCCAAGTTCTTCTGTCCGTTAGATGCGTTAGCGGAAAGGTTTCTGTAAGCGTTGTTTGCTGCAATATTGTGTTGAATAACCATAGTAATATCCTCCTGATTTCGGCATGCCAGAACCTCCCTGTCCTATGCAAATCTTCTTTTCCGGCGCCAGAAAAGAAGATTTTCTTTGCCTTTTCTTGTCTTTCGACTGATTTTTTGCCTTTTGGCTGTTACGGTCCGAAGACCAATGTCCTCTTCCCAAGGAAGAGAGTTCTGTCGCAAGTTTTTAGGTTTTATTCTTGCTA
>CALHIC010000144.1 GCA_938030845.1 uncultured Oribacterium sp.
TCCGGAAGTCTCTGGTCTTCTGGTATACTCCCAGATTCGCTACGGAAAGCCCATTTCTTCTTAAGATATGGGAAACAACATCCTCCACGTCCTTTTGTTTTTCCATCAGTTCCTCCGGCATAAAGAGCTGTAAATCCACTCGCATGTCGGAAATACCGGAAATGATTTCAAAATTTCCCAGGCTTTGAATGTTGAACTTCAAAAGCATCTTGGTCAGCTTTCCGCCGGCACCGTCCTTTGCTTCCTGCTCTACCCACATCTCACTCATCACATCCTTATCATCGTAACGGAAAGGCATCACCAAATGCTGAAGGGGCATATATACACTTTCGTTGACCAATAAGCCGTGCAAAACCTCCTGGAAGTGGGAAATATTTTCCGTTCCCGCCTTTCCCTCCGCACCGGCCTTCAAAAAGTCCGTAAACAGCTTGGGGAAAGCATTCTCTTCCTGCCCCTTTACCTGATCTAAGAGCTCCTTAAATGCCTCCTCCGGATTTCCCTTAAACAGAAGACGAAAGTCAGGATTATTCATCAAAGCATCCTTTTGCTTACCCAAAAGTTCCTCAGAGCCGTTTTCATACTTTACCGCATACAAAATAAACATCACCACCGCATTTCTGACCGCCCCGTAATCATGGGTTCTGGAAATGTAGTTGGACATAAAAGGAATAATCTGATTATTAATTAAGGAAGTATTCTCCTCCGTCTTTCCCGGCTCTGCCTGAAAATTAAGTTGAGAAAGCAAATCTTCAAACTCTCCCTGGAAAGAAGGAAGAAGCATCTTATCTATATCTCCCGCAATGGTCTCCATCTGCTGAAGAAAATGTCCGGAAGACGCGAAGTCGTTATAGGTCTTTCCGAAATTCAAAATCGCATTCTTTAAGGAAGGAGAAATATTGCTGCTTAACATTCCTCTTAAATTATTAAAGAGATTTCCGGAGAATTTGATTTGAGCCTTCTGCTGATCCTGTAAAAATGCTTTCAAATCCTCAGGGCTTTCCATCTCCATAGAAGAGAAAAGCTCCTCCATTACCTGACCGATTTCTCCCTTTTCCTGGGAAAGGGCCAGCGCTCCGTCACCAAATAGCACGGTCTCCAATGCTTTAGGAAGATTTGCCGTTTGAGAAAGCTCCTTTAAAAAGGCGGCATAGTTCCCTTCAAAATCTACGCCGGAAAAGCTTCCCTCTCCGGTAGCGGTACCGGTTTGTCCGGTATTTTGACCGTCTGCACGATTCACCGTACCCGGGGAAACCGGATTCTTTATAGAAGGATCTTGTGATATTCTCTGATTAATCGATGGATCCGGGGTAATCGGGGAAGAACTTACCTGTAAAATGTTTGCCATTTTCCCTCCTTGGATGTAAAATAAAATGATTTCAAAAAAATTGCAATTTTAATGGACTATTCCTTATATCGACCAAAAACTCGCCGATATAGTAGAGGAAGAAGGGGTTTCATTCATAAAATTTTTCTTGTGAAGGGAAGTATACCCCAAGAGTTTCTGATATGCAAGGAAGAAACTTGGAGCCATTTAACGGGAAAACCCAGGAGGACAAAAAATGAACTTTTCTATCAGACCTGATTTTAACACTCGAGTAGATTATCAAACTCGTCAGGCAGCACTACCACAGAAGCCGGTAGACCAGGTAGAAGCTACACAGAAAGCGGATGTAGACAGATTGTCCCTTTCTAAGGGAAACGTTGTAGACGACAGAAGCTTTGCAGCAGCTTTGTCTAAAGCTACCAACGACTCTCTTCGCGTAAGTGCCTCTGACAAAAGAGTAGCAGAACTTCATCAGCAAGTTCAGGCAGGAACCTATCGTCCTAATGCACAGCGTATCGCTGAGAAGATGTTAGGATATAAAGATTAATACAGAGGAAGAATGATGAATATTTCCAACAGAGAAAAGTGGGAACAGCTCCTGCCCGTATTTTCGGAGCTTTCCTCTCTTGTTTCTGCTTTATGTGACTTGGAGGATTCCTTAACTGTCTCCGCATCTAAAAATGATTTGGAGGAGTTAACCCGACTGGTCAGTGAAGCACAACCCACTCTGCTTCGTTTTCGAGGCTTAGAGCAAAAAAGAGTAAAGTTACAGAAAGAATGTGGATTTGCCCCTCGTTCCATGACGGAATTTCTAACCGGGATTCCGGAAGAATTGCGGGAGGATTGGGAGAATCCAATTGCAGATCTTCAGAATAATCTGAGACGCTTTATACATTCCAGAGAAAACGCCGATAGAATATTACAGGTTCGCATCAGCGACATTTCCCAGCAGCTTCAGGGACAACCTGAAGTATCTTTCCGGGATAGAAGGGTGTAAGACTCTTCTCTTCCGGAGGGGAATGAACCTTAAGGCGTATTTTTTTTCGCCTATTTTTAGAAGTCTTAAATTTTAACAACCTTTTAGGAGGACACTATGGTAAGAGCAACCTTTTCCGGCTTTGATACAGCCCTTTCCGCACTGCGGATGAATCAGAAAAAATTAGATGTAGTTGGGCATAACTTAGCCAATATGAATACTGAGGGATATACTCGTCAAGAGCTAAAGACCTCCTCTATTAACTATGAAAACCCAACCTCCTTTTACATGAATTCCAATGATGTAAATGTAGGCTTCGGTGTGGCCATGGATGAAGTACGCCAGTTAAGAGATCAGTTTTTGGACGGACAATACCGTACCCAAAACGGAAAATCCTCTTATAACGAGTCTATCGGAGAATCCTTGAAGTCTCTTTCTCTGTTTTTGGATGAGACCAAGGTAAACGGAATCCGTTCCTCCTTTGACGACATTCAGCGTTCCTTAACCAATATGCAGGACCCTTCCAAAGTACAGGACCCTGTTTATGAAGGTGAGTTAATGTCCAGAGTGCAGGCTATGACAACTCTGATGAACTCTGCTGCGGAGAGTATTCACCAGGCAGAAAAGAATGAGTTCCATAAGATTGACGGAACCAACACCTCCGAAAACGGTGCAATCCAAAAGATTAACTCTTTGGTTAGCGATATCGGAGACTTAAACAATCGAATCAAAAAGAATCAGCTTTTAGGAAACCCTGCATTAGAGCTGCAGGATCAGAGAAACTTAAAGCTGGATGAGCTTTCCAAGTATGTTCCTATCGAAGTGGAGCATTTCTCCGAGGAATACAGCTCTCCCACTCCTCCCACAACCCGTTATCGTATCTATAACTACGATTCCGCAGGAAATGTAAAGGGACGTTCCGACTGGCCGGAGGATGTAAGAGTAAACCTTGTTTACCGTGACAGCAGTGCCGGAAACGGAACGGAAGTAAAGAAAATCACCCTGGTTAACGGTGCTATTGATGCAGATCTTCAGGATGCTAGCGGAAAGCACAATAACGTAGGTAAGGTAGAGCTTGCAGCAGGAAGCATTGACGCACCTCTTAATACCAAGTTGAAGTTTACCGGCTTCCAGAAGAGAGGTGCGGCGGCAGATACATTTACCACGGATACCAAGGACGTTCGTTTCTCCTCCGGATCCGTACAGGCCAGCCTGGATATGCTTTCCACCTCCGATGTGCGTGCTTTGGTACGAGGCGGAGGAACCATTAATCTGGCAGACTTGAAGGCCAGCAATGAAATGAATTCCTACAGCTATGATTTCTATATGGGAAAACTGGATCTTCTGGCAGAAACCTTTACCAAAAACATGAACGAGGTAAATAAAAAGGGTAACACCAACTATGCCGGTGTAACCAACCCCAACCATGTCTTAATGATAAACAAGGATAATGCCGGTGGAAACGATCCCAGTAACGTTACCGCAGCCAATATCGGAATTTCCAGAGGCTGGGTAAACGGAACCACCCATATCGGAACCAATGGCTTTAGAAACGGTGCTTCTGCTACCAATCGAGGAGATACCACCGATACGGTTTTGGAAATGCTGGAGCAGATGACTTCTCCTATGATGAAGATGAACAACACCAAAACCAACTATGCGGATTACATGAACAATGTATCCACCACTTTGGCCACCGATTCCTATGCCAACAAGAATGCACAGGAAATCAACAAGGCGGTATTGGACGGAATCAATAATTCCAGAGATCAGCTTTCCGGAGTCAGCTTGGACGAAGAGGCGGCAAACATGATGACCTACTCCTCTTCCTACAATGCAGCGGCAAGACTGATGACCACATTGAATGATACCTTGGAAACCTTACTGGCTATCGGACGATAAGATTTTACGGGAGCTATACCTGCTACAGGGGAATGGCTCCCGTATTTTTATGTAAAAAAGCGGTAGCCATTCCCCCTGTATTTTTAAGAGTTTTTCTGAAAAATACTTATAGTTTAAGAAAAATAGCTCGATATATACAGTAATGAAAAAAGAGCTAAAACGGCTCTTCTTTCATCAGGGAAAGGATGCCCGGTAACATGCAAGAAGCAAAGGATAAACATCCGGAAAGAATGGAGTAAATCATGAGAGTAACAGCAAGAACCTATTATCAGGATTATGCAAAGTCCGTCGGAAATCTTCATGGCAAGTTAAACGAGTCTATGGAGCAGGTTTCCACCGGAAGAAAATACAAGGCAGCCGATGAGAACCCCATTGCTTACTATGCCGGAAAGCGAATGGACAATCAGTACATGGATGCCGAGTCAAAGAAAGGCATAATCGACGACGTAAAGAATCGTTTGTACCAGCAGGAAAAAGGTGCATTAAGCATTCAGGAAGATATGCGTGCCGTTAATACCAAGGTGCTCGCTATCTCTAACGATAGCCAGAATGCTAATGAAGGAACTGTGGGAACCTATGAAACAGAGTTTACCCAGCGTCTTCATTCCGTAGTAAACACCCTGAATTCCCAGTATGACAACTTCTATGTTTACGGCGGAAACGATATGACCACCGTTCCCTTCTCCTTAAAGGAGGATTTAAACGGTACCAACCCAAGTATTACCCTGACCTATACCCACAAATTCCCGGGAGACAGCAAAGCCACAGAGCTGAACATTAAGTACAGCTATGACGGAACAAACTACAAGAATGAGTTCTCCGGTACCGATGCGGACGGGAATGCCCTCAATGAAAATGATAGCTTGAAGATGATTCTTTCCGCTATGAGAGAGCAGGGAAAAATGAGTACCGGCTACGGTTCTTTAAGAGACAGAAGTACTCTTTTAGATACCTACACCGGCGGTTTAAACATGATTACCGGACTTTCCTCCGATACTCTGAGAGGTCTTAGTGATGCGGATGCCATCCAGAGAATCAAAGGTGCCTCTAACGGAGGTCCTGTTGTAGCCGAGGAAGATTCCTTGGTAAACAGCCCGGTAGCCTTAATGTCTAAGGCAATTTTAACTTCCAACCAGTATAGGGAAGCCTTAAAAACAAATACAAATGTGTCTACAGCGAAATCTCGTTTTCATAAAGATATGTCCGACTTCATCAACCAAAATGATGATGCGGAGGCAAGAGTCAGCGACAGCTACAGAGAATTGGGTATTAAGTATGCCGCACTGGAAACTACCCAGAGTAAGTTAGATATTACGATGGATACCCTCCAGGAGGAATATACCTCTAAGCTGGGTGTGGACCCCTATGATGCAGTAGTGAAGATGTATTCCTACCAATACAGCTACAATGCCGCAATGAAGGTTGGTTCCAACATCATGCAGTCTTCTTTATTTGATTTCGTTGGTAGATAAAAAGAACAGGTCATCTCTCCATTAACCTGACCACGGCAAGGCGATTGCTATAGTTTCTATAGCAGGTTGGAAACAGGGAGGCGAGTATGGGACAACTCATCAAAGTAAGTACGACTGACTTTAAAGCGATTCACCTAAGCAGTGGTGGAAAGCTGGTCCCTTCCGATCAAATTGACCAAGCACGAGGGAGAGCGCTTCGTCTAAGTACCATTGAAGCACAAAAAGCCGGAAAACAGGATGCTGCTTTGCAGTATAAGGTAAACCGGCAATACCAAAGAGTAGAAAACCATTTGGCTTACTACTCCGCCATGCAGGCTGTCTCTGCCAAAAGAACGGAGACGGGCACAGATTCCTTACCCCTTACAGGAGCTGATTCCCAATCCCCAAATCTCTATATCCAAGGCAATAAACAAAGAGCAGCTGCAGAAACACTGGAGATTTTAGAATCTCAAAGAGCTATAAGACAAGAAAAAACAGCCGGCTATCTTCAGGATCGGGGAGCCTTTGAAATGCGGGTACACAAGGGAGATTTATCTTATCTTCCCGCGATGGATATGACCATCGTAACCCAAATGCCGGACATTAAATTCGAGTATACCGGAGATTTTATCTATTTTCCGAAAAAACCCGATATGGGCGGATCCATAGATTTAGAAAGCTGAAATCTTACAGAAGTCCCTTGCTTTTGGCAGGCGGCATAGGATAACAGCCGACCCTCTCTCCGAAAGGAGGGAGGGAAATCTCCAAAAAATTACAAACATGATCATTATTATTCTATGGAGGAAATTATGCAATTACATACCAAGGACTATGGCGTTATCGATTATGAGGAGAAGGATTTGTTTCATTTCCCTGATGGGCTTTTCGGCTTTTCAGAGGTGCAGCACTATCTTCCCTTATGTTTAAACGAAGAGGAAGATTCTACCATTCTTCTTTTACAGGGAGTAGAGAATCCCGAAGTGGCTTTTGTTGTCATCAATCCATTCTCATTGGATCCTGACTATGCTCCAAACC
>CALHIC010000145.1 GCA_938030845.1 uncultured Oribacterium sp.
CCGATGCCGGGAACCAGACAATCCACTGCCGCAACAGTCTTTCCGTCCTCATTCAGCTTCATGTAGAAGGCCTTAATATCCTTCGGATAATCGGTTACGAAGACAGGGCGCTTGTAAACTTCTTCGGTGAGGTAGCGCTCATGCTCGGTTTGAAGGTCGCAGCCCCATTCCACCTTGTATTCAAAACGGTCGTTTTGTTTTTGTAAAATTTCTACCGCTTCCGTATACGTTACTCTGGCGAATTCGGATTCCACGATATGATTTAATCTCTCCAAAAGTCCCTTATCCACGAATTGATTTAAGAATTCCAATTCCTCCGGAGCATTGACTAAAACATACTGAATCACATATTTCAGCATATCCTCCGCAATAAACATGACATCGTCCAGATCTGCGAAGGCCATCTCCGGCTCAATCATCCAGAATTCCGCAGCGTGCCTTTGAGTGTTGGACTTCTCCGCTCTGAAGGTAGGTCCAAAGGTATAGATGTCCCGGAAAGCCTGGGCAAAGGTTTCTCCGTTTAACTGTCCGGAAACGGTAAGGCTGGTTTTTTTACCGAAGAAATCCTCTCCATATTGCACCTCACCCTTTTCCATAGGAACGGATTCCAAGGGAAGAGTGGTGACTTGGAACATTTCTCCTGCACCCTCCGTATCGGAAGCTGTGATAATGGGGGTATGCACATAGACGAAGCCTCGCTCCTGGAAGAAGGAGTGAAGTGCATAAGCCACCTGAGAACGAATACGGAATACCGCCTGGAAGGTATTGGTTCTGGGACGAAGATGCGGAATGGTACGAAGATACTCTAAGGTATGTCTCTTCTTCTGCAAGGGATAACTGGCTTCCGTATCTCCTTCTACCGTAATGGAGCTGGCCTGCAACTCAAAGGGCTGCTTCGCCTCCGGTGTAGCTACCAGCTTTCCTTCCACAATTACCGCAGCACCTACGCCCAGCTTGGCTGCCTGTGCAAAGTTCTCTAAGCTGTCATGGTAAACAACTTGCAGCGGGGTAAAAAAGGTACCGTCGGAAATCACCAAGAATCCGAAATTCTTGGAGTCTCTGTTGCTTCGTACCCAACCGCTCACCATAACCTCTGTATCCAAATATTCTTCCTGTGATAGGAAAATGTCTCTTAATCCTGTAATTTCCATACTTCCCCCTTTATGTAAACAATATTTTTCAGTATATAGGAGGTAGAAAAAATTTTCAAGGAAATACGACGGAAACTCCCCATTAAATTGGGGGTGTAGAATCAAAATAGTTTTTAAGCAATATAGGTCTGAAGCGGGGTAGTCTGAGCCCGTCGGTACTTGCGAAAAACAAGTGAAACGAAGTTTTTCG
>CALHIC010000146.1 GCA_938030845.1 uncultured Oribacterium sp.
AATGAAAGTCGGTGGTTTGAAAATCCGCCTCTCTCTCTTCCCTTCTTGCTCTTCTTTCCTCCAAAGCTTCTCTGGCGGTTTGAGAAATTCTCTGTAAATCGCTTTTCGCCCTTCTTCCCGCCTTTTCCGCAGTCTGCACGGAAAATAAAGCAAAGAGACTCATCAGGGGCTTTTCGGTAATCATCACCAAGCATAATAAAATAGCGAAAAACAGCACAATCATAGCTCCCAGGCTACCTAGAAACTGCTTTAAAAACAAAAGAAAGATCCCGGGTAATACTCCCCCTTCGGTCAATAAATCCGTTAAATCTTCAGGAATACTCTTCCCGAAAATAAGTACAGGAAGAAAAGCTCCCAGAAAAATATACAAGAAGCAAATAAAGGGTATTTTCCTCATAATCATCGGATTGTTTCGATTTGCCATGACAAAGGCAACAAGGAAAAATAAGACAAAGGGAAAAAGAACACTGAAGGATCCGAATAAAAATACAAGTCCCTGAGAAAGTCCCTCTCCCACAATTCCGCAAAATCCTAAATTGCTAAGTAGCAAAAGTAAAGAAACAAGGAAGGATAAAATCAAAATAGCTTCCTCTCTAAGGCCTACGTAAGCATTTTGTTCTACTTTTCCTTGTACAGCTTTTTTTCTACCGGTTTTATTACTTGTTTTATTTGTGCTTTTATTTGTGTTTTTGTTTTTATTTGTCCTTTTTCTCGCCATAAATCCTCACAACTCCTATTTCCTTCCAAGGCATTATATAACATTTTCAAGACAAAAAAAAGCCAAGGCCGTCCTGGAAGGGATAGGCCCTGTAAAAAAGAATAAGGAATCCCTACGCAAAAGCAAAGCATTCACCAATTACAGGTAATGCAGTCATTAATTAAAGACATAATTGACTTTGTCTTAAATGCAAGATAAAATCTTAACATTACTGTGGAAGGGAGAACAGCATGATTCATGTAGCGATTGTCAGTCCGGAAAAATCTTTGGAGCCTATAGAAAAGGTCCTGCAAGACCCCTCCTTTGATTGTCAATTTTTCCCCTATATCTATAAGGACTTAAAGGATATTGACGGCATCTATGAAGACTGTAAAAAGAAATGTGATGTGATTTTCTTTTCCGGCGAACTGGGTTATCACTATATTCACCAGCGTTTTCCGGATAATCGTATTCCTTGTGCCTTTACCGCCTACGAAACCATTGATGTTCTTTCTATTCTGCTGCAATTTCAAATCGAACATCGGGATCAACCATTGAACCGGGTATTCTGTGACTTCTTAACCGAAACCAACCATTTTATGGACATCCCCAAATATTTACCGGAAAAATCCTGCCCTATTTTTTACAAGGATCATCATTATGATTACAAGCATATTACCGAATATGCCAAAAATCTTTGGAGCAAAGGAAAAATCGACCTGATTCTTTCCCGAAGCATCAATAATCTGGGGCAGCTGGATCAGTTGCAGATTCCTTATATCGCCGTTTTCCCTAATGAAGAAATGATTCGAAGCTCTATTCAGCACGCCTTGGACGAACTTCGTTTAGGCAGTATCGCGGAGCAAAACCTCTTAAGTATCTTTCTTCGCCTTCCCTTTACGGAGGAGGTGGAAAAGGAGGAACAGGAATATCGGGAAGCCACTGTTTATAAGTTTTTAACGGAATATCGAAAGGAAAGTCATTTACATTTTGATATCGAAAAAGGCTTTAATCAATTTTCTATCCTTTTGAGCATTTCCATGGAAAAGGATCTGATGCCTATGCTACAGGAATTTCTTTCCGCCTGCAGGAAAAATCTGAACTTTCCTTTCCGTATGGGTATCGGCTTAAGCCATTCCAAGGAACGAAGTCGCTATTATGCGGAGCATGCCCTTTTGGAAAGTAATCGTTACGGAAGAAATGACGCCTTTTTTATGGAAGAGGAAGGAAAACTGCTGGGTCCTCTTTCCCAGAAATTAAAGTTGCTGGCTGATTACAGTAACCCAAAGGCTATACAATTTGCAAAAGAACAGGGCATTCACGAAAGCAATATCCTGAAGCTTATCAGCCTTTTTGAAAACGATCCTCTGCAGGCACTGAGTGCCCAATATATCGCAGAGCTTCTGGCCATTACCCCCCGCTCCGCCAGCAGAATTCTGGCAAAGCTCCTACAGCTAAAGCTAATTCGGCAGGGACAGCTGGAGGAAGGAGAATCTTTACAAGAAAAAAAGAAAATGCGACACGGCAGACCCGCCTTGCATTTTCATTTCGAAGAAGAAGCTTTCAAACGGACGTTTTTTATGGAATAAAAAAGGATTGTGCGACAAAAAGTTGATTGATTTTCCTCAGTATAGGGCTGTAACAGGGGCAATCTGAGCCCGTCGGCACTTGCGAAAAACGAGTGAAATGAAGTTTTTCGCTTAGTACCGATGCGTAGGCGAAGTTAGCGGGAGCGTGCCCCGGGTATAGCCCTATACTGAAGGAAAATATCATAATCTTTCCAATCCTTTTTTATACCGTAATACTAACGTCCTTCTCTTCCAAAGAAAAAGCAAGCCACGGTGCCGGGTCCGGTATGGCAGGCAATGGTGCCGCCAATCACGAAGGTCTCAATCTTCGCCTTCGGATAGCGTTCCAGAATCTTCTCCTTTAAGCTTTCCACATCCTCAGGGCAGGCGGAATGGCAGAGGAATACCTTTTCTTCCTCCATAAATCCTCTTTTTTCCATCTTGGACAACAGGTTGTTAAAGGCCTGTTTTTTCCTCTTGCCTTTTCGATAGGTTTTAGGGTTCCCTCTTCCGTAATCATAATAATGGGACAGATATTCAGTAAACCGCCGATAAAGCCGGCCGCCTTGGAGATTCTTCCTCCCTGGATAAAGAAGCGAAGATCTGAGGTAAAGAAATATCCCTGTAAATGATTTCTGTATTCCAGAATCTTCTCAACAAGCTCCTCCATGGAAAGTCCCCGGTCTCTCAAATCTGCTGCCTTATCCACTAAGAGTCCGTAGCCTGCAGAGGCGGAAAGAGAGTCTATAATCTCAATCTTTCTATCCGGAAATTCCTCCAGGAGAATGTCCTTGGCAATTTCACAGGAATTTCTGGTGCCGGATATTCCGCTGGATAAGCAGAAATGAACAATATCCTTTCCCGCCTCCAAGCTGGGGCGGAAAAGAGTCATATATTCTTCACTGTTTACCTGGGAAGTCTTACTCTTCTCCCCATTTAACATTCTTTCAAATAATTTCTCCTGAGAAATGGAGGCATAAAAATCGTCTCTGTACTCCTCTTCATTTAAATAAAAACGAAAGTAGGCTAAAAGAATGTTTCTTTTTTCCGCCCATTCCTTAGAAATATCCACTGTAGAACAACAAGATAAAACATAGCTTTCCATACCGTCTCCATTCTCTTTTTAGATGCTTTTCTTTGCTTATGCTTTGCTTATGCTTTGCTTATGCTTTGCTTATGCTTTGCTTATGCCCTTATGTTGTATCTAGGCATTTCCGTTTCGTTATTCTCCTAATACATTTCGAATTGCCACAGGAGTTCTGTAATTCCAACGGTAAATTCGAATTCCGGAACGTCTGGAGGCCGCATTGACCACCTGACCGTTACCAATATAGATTCCTACATGATTTACCACACCTCTCCTGTTGGCATAGAAAATCAAATCTCCGGGACGCATATTTTCACTGCTGACCTTCACGCCGGTTCTGGACTGTTCCCTGGAAACTCTGGGTAAAGAAACTCCATATTTACTCATAATTGTCTGGGTAAAGCCGGAGCAGTCGCAACCATGGGTTAAAGAGGTTCCTCCCCACACATAGGGGTTACCAACAAATTGGCAAGCAAAGTTTACCAAATCGCTTCGTCTCTTTGCCGCAATATTGGCTCTATCCTGTGCCGGTCTATAGGAAATGGCCTCGATTAAACCGTAGTTTACGGTAACATTGTTATCTCTTGTGGAAACATAGGCTCCCTGATCCCCCTCCTGATCATCTCCGGAGTCTAAGTCCAGCTGTACCCATCCATCCAGCTGATTAACCACGGAATATCTTTGATCTCTAGTAACCTTGGTCCAGGCATTGGATTCCGTACTGGGATTTGCCCGGACGTTTAAGGCATCCGTATTGACCGTTGCCATAACCTGGGCATGGGCAAGAGCCAGCTGCTCCGCTTCCTTTCCTTGCGCCACCAACTCCGACTTTACATAGCCGGTGATTTCTCCTGAACGGATTTTCAGCCAACCGTTTTCTTCCCCTAAAATATCTCCTCCCGCATAGCCCGGAAATTTTCCGATAATGTTGTCAATGCCCTTGTCGGCAGGGTCGGAACGGATATTGATATAGTCTTGAGCCTTTGATACACCAAGGTGATCATACTGGTTTATAACCTTTTGCTTTAAATTGTAGCTTCGCGCCTCATCCAAGCCATATTCCAAACGCACATTTTCCGCACTGGAAGATATATAAGCCTCTTCCACCCCTTCGATGGTATCCGCAGAAATTTTCAGATAATCCTTTCCGCTTCTTCCCAATACAATATATCGTTCCCCCTTGGCACAGGAGCCTAAGGTATTTCCGTCAATCTTCTCCGGAGTAGAACGAATACGAAGCTTTTCCGCCAGGATGGTAACTCTTGGCTCCATATATTCCTTGGCCTTTTCTTTCGCTTTCTCTCCCTCCAGCAAAAACTGCTTGGAAATATAGCCATCCAAACCTCCTGAACGGACCTTCACCCAGTTCTCCGTTCCCGCCGCCGGAGACTCTAAAATCTCCACTCCCGCTCCATTTTTTAAAATTCCGATAATGTTTTGAATATCATTTTCATTAGGCTGGGAACGGAAGTTAATAAAGCTGGAATCACACTGTACCAGTCCCAGATTGGTATATCGGGAAAGAGCAAGCTCCTCTTCCTCCTGCTTTCTTTCTTCCACCTTTTTGGAAAGCTCGGAAGAGCTGGCTTTCTCATCCACTACATCCTCCAGGTTGGAAGCGGAAGCCTCTTTCGTTACCGGCTTCTCTTTGCTTTTTCCGCAGGCTGAAATACTGCAAAGGCAAAGCAAAATTAATATGACATATTTTTTCATCGGCAAAATCATATCCTTTCTTTCCCAACGGAAAGCATACTATGAACTTTCATAGCCGGCTTTTTGCTTAAGTACTATTTAATCCTGTAAGCAGATAAATGCTCCCTGAAGGCCTCTTTTCCCTTGACTATAACGGTGAGAAAAAAATAATTCCGGATTTTCCATGGTACAATATCCGCTGATGGAAATATGCTCTTCTCTTATACCGCTTTCCAAGGCAATTCTACGGTTTAAATCCCAAAGGTCCAGTTGAAATTTCTCCTCTGAAATCCTCTGAATAGGGGAGTTCTCATCATCCTCAGAGCAATCAGGATAGTCTTCCAAAAAGGAAAGTCCCAGGTCTTCCGACACAATATATTGTTCTTTGGAAATACAGGGGCCAATAGCAATCAGGATATCCTCGGCTTTAGA
>CALHIC010000147.1 GCA_938030845.1 uncultured Oribacterium sp.
TCTTGCCTATTCTTTACTAAAGGACAAGAAGGGAAGCATTGTTTGTATGAATCCCAAGACCGGAAGAATTCTGGCTATGGTTTCCGCACCTTCCTTTACGGAAGAGGATATCCAAAACAACTGGGAGGCCTTAACTTCCTCCGACAACAAAGACGGAAATCTTCTGAACAGGGCTACCCAGGGACTTTATCCTCCCGGCTCAACCTTTAAGCTTTTGATGGCTTTGGAGTATATTCGGGAGCATCCCGCGGATTGGCAGAGCTTTAGCTATACCTGCAAGGGTGAATATGTGGATCCGGAGAATTCCTCCTATGTTGTGCATTGTTATAACGGAGAGGTTCACGGAAAGGTAGATTTGGAATCGGCCATTGCGGATTCCTGTAACTCCGCCTTTGCCAAGCTGGGAACGGAGATTGATCCCATTCGATTAAAGGCTTTAGCGGAAAGCTTTTACTACAATCAAAAAATAGACATCGGTTTGTCTGCCAATGCAGGGCAATTCACTTTAGCGGAGAATGCGGATGTTTGGGACAAGATGCAAACCGCTATCGGGCAGGGAGCCACTCTTTGCACTCCTCTGCAAAACCTTTGCATGGTTTCCGCCATTGCCAATGGTGGAAATCTGGTCTATCCAAGCCTTCTTTCTTCTGTACAAAATGCCAATGGCACAATGGTAAAGGAATTCCCTTATGGGGAGAGTCATAGCCTTCTTTCCCAAGGGGAAAGTGATGCCTTAAAGCAGTTTATGAGAAAGGTAGTCACGGAGGGAACCGCCAGTGCTTTACAGACGGATGCCTATAAGGTTTGCGGAAAAACCGGTTCCGCCCAGGTGAAGGTGGGAAGTGAATTAAAGACCAATGCCTGGTTTGTAGGCTTTGCCCCCATGGAGGATCCGGAGATTGCGATTTCCGTTATTGTGGAAGAGGGAGAAACCGGCGGTAAGACCGCGGCTCCTATCGCCAGAAAGGTATTGGATCAATATTTTCATAAAGAAGGATAAAAAGGGTATTCCTTCCATAGCTCTAAATTTTTTTACAAGAAGAAAAGAGCAGTTATAGGAGAATGAAGGTCGTTTAAGGAGTCAATAGTAAGAGGAGTAGTAAGATGAGAAGAATACTGTCCTATATGGAAAAGGTAAAGGGGAAAAGTATTTTGGCCCCCCTGTTTAAGTGTCTGGAAAGTATGTTTGAGCTCTTTGTTCCTCTAGTCATTGCCGGAATGATCGATCAGGGAATCCGTAAGGAGAATGTAGGGGTGATTTGGCATAGCCTTTTCCTGCTCTTAGCTTTGGCCTGTGTAGGTTGTCTTACCGCTGTCATTGCCCAGTATTTTGCGGCAGAGGTAGCTATGGTGGTGGGAAAATCCTATCGTAGGGACTTGTTTCACAAAATTCTTTCTTTACCCTATAAAGATTATAATGAGCTTTCCGCATCTTCCTTGATTACCAGAATCGGTCCGGATATCTTTCAGATTGAATCTACGGTGAATATGGTGCTTAGGCTTTTAATGCGCTCTCCTTTTATTGTTGTGGGGGCTTGCATCATGGCCTTTCGAATCAGCCCCGGCCTATCGCTTTTGTTTTTTGTGGTATTGATTCTTCTATCCTTTGTGGTTTTCGGGATTATGGCCCTTACCATGCCTTTTTACAAAAAGATTCAAGTAAGTTTGGAAAACATTACCAGAAAATACAGAGAAAATATTATGGGTATCCGTGTGGTACGGGCCTTTTGTCAGGAAGAGAAGGAAGAAGAGGAATTCCGGGAAAAGAACCAAAATTATACCAAGGTACAGATTGCAGTGGGAAAGATTTCCGCCTTACTGAATCCCATGAGCATGCTGCTGATTCAGCTGGGGCTTATGGGCATTCTGTATTTTTCCTCAAAATTGGTCAATGACGGCAGGCTCTTTCAGGGAAATGTGGTGGCTCTGACCAACTATATGAGCCAGATTTTGGTAGAGCTATTAAAGCTTGCCAATCTTATTATCCTGATGGTCAAGGCCTATGCCAGTATCAGCAGAGTTGAAGAAGTAATGCAACGAAAGAGCGCTGGCGAGCCTGAGTCCA
>CALHIC010000148.1 GCA_938030845.1 uncultured Oribacterium sp.
TCGCAGGAGCTTCTGAATTCTCTCCACAGTCCTATCGGTTTGAAAATCGGGGCGGAAAGTCCGGAGGAAATTGCTCTTTCCATTATGGCAGAGATTGTAGGGGTGAAGAGCGCCGGTAAAAATACCATCGGCTACAGTGAGGAAATTCTGGATGCGGTGGAAAAGGAAGAGAAGCTGGTGCTGGCCACCATTATCGAAAGAAAGGGCTCTGCTCCCCGTTCGGTAGGAACGAAGATGTCCATCAATCCTCTGGGAGAGATTACCGGCACCATAGGAGGAGGCTGTGCAGAGGCGGAGGTGATTCAGAAAAGCCGGGAGCTTTTTCTGGAAAATGCACCGGAAGGCCTACTGTATCACGTGGATTTGACGGATGATGCTGCCGCAGAAGAGGGAATGGTTTGCGGCGGAATCCTGGAGATTCTTTTGGAGAGATATTAGAGTATCGGAATTGATTGTAAGAGTCGATATTCATAGAGAATAGTGGCTACTAGCCATTGAGTCGATATATTAGAGCAAGAAAAACAGTATCAAGCTGTCGGGAGAGTAGAAGATGGAGGATAAGTTCCAAAGAAAAATCAATTATATGCGAATGTCCATTACGGACCGCTGTAATTTGCATTGCCAATATTGTATGCCCAATGGGCTGGAGAATCCTCTTCCCATGGATCGTTTGCTGACTTATGAGGAGCTTTTGCAGGTGGCAAAGGCCGCAGTAGCCTGCGGCATTACCCGCTTTAAGGTTACCGGAGGAGAACCCTTGGTACGAAAAGGAGCTGTGGATTTTATGGCCTCCCTAAAGGCTCTTCCCGGGGTGGAGCAGGTAACGATTACCACCAACGGATTGCTCCTTTCCGAAGCATTGCCAAGATTTCAGGAAATGGGCTTGGACGGCATCAATGTTAGTTTAGATACCTTGATCCCGGAGCGTTTTTATGAGATTACCGGTTTTGATGCCCTGGACAAGGTACTTCAGAGCATCAAGGAGGCAGTAGCCTGCGGAATTCCCGTGAAGCTGAACACCGTTTTACAAAAAGGGATCAATGAAGATGAAATCTTTGCTCTTTTGACTCTTTGCAAGAAATATCCTCTGGACCTTCGCTTTATCGAAATGATGCCCATTGGTTACGGAAAAGAGCAAAACGGCATCAGCAATGACTTTTTGCTGGAGAAGCTGAAGAAGATTTATTCGGGGATTACAAAGGACATTTCCACCCATGGAAACGGCCCGGCAAAGTATTATAAAATTCCCGGCTTTCAGGGTTCTGTAGGCTTTATTTCCGCCATGCATGGAAAGTTTTGCTCCCATTGTAACCGTATTCGACTGACCTCTACAGGAAAGATTAAGCCCTGTCTGTGCTTCGGAAACAGTATCGATGTACGGGAATGTTTGCGAAATCCGGCATTTTCAGAAGAACAAAGGGAGGAGATTTTACTGGAAAAGATTCAGGAAAGTATCTGGGCAAAGCCGGAAAGCCATTGCTTTGAAAAGCTTTCCGAAATTACGGAAAAGCGGGAAATGGGAAGAATCGGTGGATAGAATAGAGGATATTATGGGAAAAGTATTAGCCATTTGCTTGAGCGAGCAAAAGGGAACGGAAAAATCAGAGGTAGAGGAAGCTCTTCTGGTGGAGGACTTCGGCCTTCAGGGGGATGCCCATGCCGGAAAATGGCATAGACAGGTGAGCCTTTTAGCCTTTGAGAAAATAGAGGATTTTCGGAAGAAGGGGGCTCAGGTGGACTTTGGAGCCTTCGGAGAAAATCTGGTGATAGAGGGATTTGACCTGTCCCAGTATCCGGTGGGCAGTGAAATTCATATAGGAGACTGTGTTTTAGAGCTTAGCCAGATTGGAAAGGCCTGCCACAGCCACTGCGCCATCTTCCATCGTATGGGAGACTGTATTATGCCAAGAGAAGGCATTTTCTCCGTGGTAAAAAAGGGAGGAAAGATCCGGGTGGGGGATCCGGTGGAAATTCTCCCCGGGAAAAAGGACAGACCCTTTACTGCAGCAGTAATTACCCTGTCGGACAGAGCCTCCCAAGGGGTATATGAGGATCAGTCCGGCCCCGTAATTGCGGAGTTTTTGAAAAATCAGGGAATGATAGTGGAAGAACAGCTTCTCCTTCCTGATGGAAGACCGGAATTGGAGAAAGAAATCAAGAGACTGGCGGATCAGCGACAGATTTCTTTGATTCTGACCACCGGGGGCACCGGATTTTCCGAAAGGGACTGTACTCCGGAAGCTACCAAGGCGGTATGTGAAAGAGAAGTACCGGGGATTCCGGAAGCTTTACGCGCTTATAGCCTGTCCATCACCAAGAAGGCCATGTTCAGTCGTCAGACTGCCGGCATTCGGAAGAAATCCCTGGTAATCAACCTTCCCGGCAGTCCCAAGGCCTGTAAAGAAAACTTGGATTATCTCTTTCCAGATTTATTCCACGGTCTGGGAATCCTTCGGGGAACGGATACGGATTAAATACACTACTTTTCCTGAAGTTTTCTGAGAATGGGTATAGATTAGGCCTGTTGCTTTCTTGAAGTTTTCTGAGAATGGATATAGATGAAGATCACTACTTTTCCTGAAGCCTTCGGAGGAAAAACGGAGGAATAGGGGAGAGAAATTATAAAAAAAGGAGAAAAGTATGAAGAAGAAAGTATTATTGGGCCTGGCTCTTGCAGCAGCATTGGCTATGACAGCCTGCGGTGGGGCCAAGAAGGCGGAAACTACCGCGGCAGCAGGCACAGAGAAGGCCTCCGAAAAGGCGAGTACAGCAGCTTCCGAGCAGGCTTCCGAAGCGGCTAAAGAGGATGGAGAGAAGACCGAAGTACAGGTTTTTGTAGCAGCTTCTTTAAAGAATGCCATGGAAGACCTGGGACAGCAGTACGAGAAGGAGCATCCTGAGGTGAAGCTGGTATTTAACGCGGATTCCTCCGGAAAGCTTTTAAGCCAGATTCAGGAAGGCTATGCCTGCGACATTTTCTTCTCCGCTGCACAGAAGCAGATGGATACTTTGGAGGGAGAAGGAAACCTTGTAGAGGGAAGCAGAAAAAATGTAGTAAACAATCAGCTTTGTGTCATTACTCTGAAGGATAGCGGAACCAAGGTTACCGGTTTAGAGACCTTGAAGGATGCGAAGTCCATCGCTTTGGCAGACGGTACCGTTCCTGTAGGAAAGTACACAAGACAGGCTCTTGTAGCTTTGAAGATTCTTCCCGAAACCGAGGATGTATCCAAGATTACTACCCGGGAAGTATCTGAAGCCTTAGGCGGCGTAGAGATTTCCGAGCAGTCCAACGTTTCCAAGGTTTTGGCAGCAGTGGTAGAAGGTTCTTCTGAAGTGGGAACCACCTATTATTCCGATACCTACGGCTATGAGGATAAGGTTCAGATTTTGGAGAAGGTTCCTTATGATTTAACCGGAAATGTTATCTATCCAATCGCTCAGATTAAGAATGAGGAAGCAAGCCAGGAAGAGCAGGATGTAGCAAAGGATTTCATTGCTTTCGTAACTTCCGACAATGCCAAGACCACCTTCCAGAAGTATTACTTCGATACAGATGTAAAATAATGATGAATGAATTATTAGCAGGACTCCGGTCATTAGACTGGAGTCCCTTATGGATATCCCTGAAGACGGCCTGTATCACCACGGTGATTTGCTTCTTATTGGGGATTTTTTTAGCCCAAAAGGTAGGAAAATGGAAGGAGCCCTGGCAATCCATCGTTGACAGCGCTCTGACCCTTCCCATGGTCTTGCCCCCTACGGTGGCAGGCTATTTTTTGCTATTGCTTTTCAGCAAAAGACGGCCGGTGGGGATTTTTTTATTTTCCCATTTCGGTATTAAAGTGGTTCAGTCCTTTTTGGGCTGTGTTCTTGCGGCAACGGTAATTTCTTTGCCTTTAATGTATAGGAATGCCAAAGCGAGCTTTGCCTTGGTTCCGAAGGATTTGGTGCAGGCGGGAAGAACCTTGGGACTGTCGGAAACGAAGATTTTCTGGAAGATTATTCTGCCCCTTTCCGGTCCGGGAATCCTAT
>CALHIC010000149.1 GCA_938030845.1 uncultured Oribacterium sp.
TTAATGCTTCCCGGAGGAGGATCTACGTCGGTCATTCTTATGATAGCCTTTCCGGTCTTGATTTTCCTTTATTTTTACAAGACAAATCCCGGATTCTTTAGGGAGAAGCGAAAAAAGATTCAAGATGTTTATATGGAAGAGTTCATAGAACCTATGTTAAGGGATTGGTATCCTGATGTAACTGTTGAGGAGAAGGAACAAATACCCTTTGAGGAAGTCAAGAAGTTCCTTCCCTCTTCTGAAGAATATACACAAAATACAGCAATACAATTTCATGATGAAAAGGATCTTAGAATACAAAATTGTTCTGCCTGGCATCAAAAATCAGGAAAGAATAGAACGTATATTCGTGATTTTTTAGGACAGGTTTTTTGTATGAATAGTCCTGTTTCCATAGAAGGAGAAGTCCGTATTGTGCCCACGGACCGATCCAAATTCATGAATAAAGAAGTGCAAAGACGTTATCCTCCTTGTGAAAGAGGGGAAAAGAAAATTGATACGGAAGATATTCAAAATAATGAGAGGTACGATATTTACACTAACGATGAGATGGGCGCCAGGCGTTTCTTAACGCCGGGAAGGCTTAGAAAGTTTATGGAGCATTTTTCCGAAAGGGAAATCTCGGTTTATCTAAAGGGGAGCAAGTTGTATGTTGCTGTTAATAGCGGATATTCCCTGTTTCGCGTTTCTTTGAATAGTCTGGAATTTTGGCAAATGAACTATGAAGAGGAATGCGAAAGATTTCGTGATTCTTTAGGGGATATTAAAGATATCTGTGAGGGATTTGAAGAATAAGAAAAGATATTTAGGAAATAAAGGATAAGCGCTCGAGGAATACTTTAACAACAAAGCTGGGGCGTTAGGATATGAAGAATAGAAAGGACATCTATGTTAGGAACTTTGGAAGAGGATTTAAAGAAGATTGAGGCATTGGAAGACAGTGCGGAGTTTCAAGCAAAGCTTCAAGCACTTCGAAAGAAAATGTTGGATATCAAAAGGTGGTCTACAGCAAAATACCTTGCTCTGTTTCTCCTGCTTTTACTATTTCGTTTTATTGCGACGAAAAGTATGGTGACTTGGATACTTTTGATTGGTGGCGGTTTTTTGGTTTATTACAATATGAATCATAAGATGCCGGGAATGTTTTTCGGTAAGCAAGAAAGCCTTCAGGATGTTTATGCCAAGGAGGTGCTGGAGCCGCTGCTACAGAACTTCTATCCCGACCTAACGGTGGAAAAGAAGGGAATTGCCCTGGAGGATGTAGTGAGGTTCACCCCAAAGTCTCAAAAATACCTGCAAGATACCTTTTTGTTCTTTCATGATGACAGAGGACTCCTTATGGGAAATCTGGAGTCCTATCATACAACAGGCGGAAAGCATTCCACCACGGTGTATGATTTTACAGGACAGTTGTATTGTATGAAGAGTCCGGTGGCGGTGCAGGGCGAAGTTCGCATTGTCCCTACGGATAGAGCCTTTCTTTTAAAAAATGAAGTCCAGTACAGATATCCCGGCTGCGAAAAAGGGGAGATGAAGCTGGATACGGAAGACATTCAGCACAATGAGCATTTTGATATCTATGCTACGGATGAGTTTGGAACAAGACGCTTTTTAACCCCGGAAGTGCTCAGGGTATTTTCCGAGAAATTTGCAGGACAGGAGCTTTCAATCTATATCAAAGGAGATTTGCTCTATATAGCCATTTACAGCGGCCACAAAATGTTTAGAGCCCCTTATACAGAAGCAGATATTAATAACCTCTCCTTCACGGAGGAATATAAGAAGCTTCGGAGCTCCTTAGAGTATATCGAAGACATTTGCAAGGCCTTCGAAGAAAAATAATAGAGGGATGGAAATTAATAGAGAGATGGAAAAATGTAGCCCAGCGTGATTCTATCTCATACAGTATAGGTCTAAAATAAGGGCAATCTGAGCCCGCGGGTACTTGCGAAAAACAAAGGAACTGCTGTTTTTCGCTTAGCACCCCTACCCGCTGGGCGAACTTAGCGGGAGCGTGCCCGAATTTTAGACCTGTACTGTATGAGATGCGTTTGCTACAATTTCCATCCCTCTATTTTTATCAAAAGCTATTTTTATCGTAAGAGACCTTGCAAATGTCTTTTACTCCTCCAGACGCTCCGGAGCGTAATATAACACCTGTGTGCCGTCATTTTCAAAGGAGAAAGGCACATGAATCAAGTTCTTCATGGCTTCTAAAACCTTTCCCTGCTTTTCCTTCTCCACATAGAAGAGGAGGAAGCCGCCACCGCCGGCACCCAGCAGCTTTCCGCCTAATGCTCCGGCCTTGCGACCCTGTTCGTAAAGGGCATCAATGCTGTCGGTACTGATGGTTTTTGCGGTCTTTCGCTTTAATTCCCAGGTCTTATGCAGAAGACGACCGAAGTCGTTTAAATCCTTGTGTTTATCCTGTAAGACATCCTCTGCTTCCACCAGCAAAGCCTTCATCTCGGACAAAAGACTTAGCTTGTCCTGGGGGGAGGACTTTTTATTTTCCTTTTGTACTTCGGAGGAAAAACGGGTAAAGCCGGTGAAGAAGAGCATCAGATTCTCTTCCAAGGCCTTCTTTCTTTCCGGGAAAATGAGAATGGGGCTTACGGTATAGCCGTTTTGGGAAAATTCGATATGATTAAGTCCCCCAAAGGCTGCGGCAATCTGGTCCTGCCAGCCGCCGGATTCATTACAGAGTACTCTTTCCAGATAAATGGCTTCATCCGCCAGGGTTTTCTTTCCCACATACTTTCCTTTTAAGGCATGGAAGGCATGGAGCATGCCTACCGCAAAGGAAGAGCTGGTGCCAAGGCCGGAACGGGCGGGAAGATCCGCCTCGTAATTCAAACGAATCTTCTGCATATCCAACATTTTCATAGCCTCCCGGATAGCAGGGTGCTGGATTTCCTCAAGAGAAGAGACCCTTTCCGTCTTGGAGTAGGAAAGCTCGGTGCTATAGTCAAAAAAAGGAGGCAAATGCCGGACATTTACATAACAGTATTTGTCAAAGGTGGTGGAAAGCACCGCTCCGCCATGCTCCTTGAAATATTCTTCCATATCGGTGCCGCCACCGAAAAAGGACATTCGAAAGGGGGTTTTGGTAATAATCATGTTTGCTCCTTATGGAAAATTGATGTAGCTGTCAGAATGAGGGGGATAGCCCTCTTATGCACCCGCCGGGTGGCTTACAAGCTCCTACACATATTAGCCTGTAATTTTGCTTTTACAGTATAGCATTTAATCGGAAATATCCAAATCTCGGGTAATCAGAAACTGATAGCCGGGGAATTTCTCTTCCAGCTCTTTTTGGATGCCGGAAATAAGGCCATCCCTGTCCTTTTCTTCGAAATCCACCACAACATCCATGTGAATCCGTTTCTTCTCTTCTTCTACATAAAAGCCATGCATCTGTAAAACATGCTCCTTGGATAAAACCAGATCATGAATTTCCTGCTGGAGCTTCAGGAGGGCTTTATTTTCCGTGTTGCGAGAGTAAATGCTGATTCCCGCCATAATCACATGGAAGTTTTTGTAGATTTTCCTTTCAATCTTCCGCATTAAGGCATCCAGCTCTGCGGCGTGCATGGTATCCGCCACCTCGATATGGGCGGAGGCCAGATAGGTGTCCGGCCCATAGTTATGGAGGAAGAGATCATAGGTTCCGAAAACTCCGGGAATGGCATTGATGGTTTCTTTAATCTCCTTAGTCAAGTTGCTGTCCGCTCTTGCACCAAGAATCTGGGAAAGGGTTTCCTGTAAAAGCTCCCAGCCGGCTTTTAAGATAAAGAAGGAAATTACAACCCCCACATAGGCCTCTAAGGAGATACCGGTAAAACGGAAAAAGAGGGCGGATAAAAATACGGATAAGGACAGGATGGCATCATTTCCCGCATCCTCACCACTGGCAATAAGATTTTGGGAATTTACCTTTTCACCTCTTCTTTTTACAAAACGGCTCAAGAAAAATTTGACCAAAACCGCTACAAAAATGATTACTAAGGAAATCACACTGTAGCTGGGCTCCTCCGGGTGGAGGATTTTCTTTCCCGATTCGATTAAAGAAGTGAATCCGGCATAGAGCACCAAAAGACTGATGACACTGGCGGTGAGATATTCAATTCGTCCGTGTCCCAAAGGATGCTCTCTGTCCGGTGCCCTGCTGGCCAGACGAGTTCCTACAATGGTTATGACTGAGGACAGGGCATCCGTTAGATTATTTACTGCATCCAGAGTAATGGAAATGGAGTTGGAAAGAAGTCCGACTCCTGCTTTAAAACCGGCCAAAAACAGATTGGCCAGAATACCGATGATACTGGTTTGTACAATGACTTTTTCTCTATTGTTATTCATAAAGTTACTCTTTCTATGTTTTGCAGAATTCCTTTCGCTTTCTCTCAACTGTTTTCTGCAGAAATCTCCCTTCTCTTTGCTATCTTATTTCCAAAAGATGTTTTTCGGAAGCTTTACCTCCGGCTTGTCAAAAAGCTTGTCTTTAATGGCAAGCTTCTTCGCCTCTTCATCGTAAATGGCCATAGGCTTCTGTCTGTCCTTGATGGCAAGGATAATGGGCACAAGGAAAATGGCCACCACACCTCCGGCAAAGCCGTTGTTATAAAGATTTGTCCCATTATAAAGAATTCCAACATTTAAGGCAACGGAAGAATGAAGAAAACCGGCTGTAATTCCCCAGAAAATGCCGAATTCTCCTGCAATGGGAGCCAAGGTAGTCACAAGAATCAGGGTGAGGGTGGAGCTGGGATCCTGCACGGACCAAACCTTCAGGCTTCCGGCAAGAATTACGCCGAAGATTACCGGTAAAATATTTCTAAGATGCTTTCCGGTGGCACTAAAGCCCACCAGACAGAAGATGGAACCGATGGTGGGACCGTTAAAGTCTCCGCCTAAAATGTAGAGAATTAAAGTCATGGCAAGACCGTTTACCCCCATATTGAAGATGGTAGGATAGTCTCCATATTTCTTTAAATAGTCCGGATTTCCCTGTCCGCTTTCCTTCAGAATATCCCGATAGCCCAGAAGAGTTTCCTTTCTTCCGAAGAAAAGGGAAAGGAGCATCAAGACGAGAAAGAGCGCAAGCAGACTGTAGAAGCCAAAGAGTCTGTGGGTGGTATCCCAAACCAGTCGGGACTCGATTTTTACCCCGAAGGATTTCATCAGGGAAATGACGATGGTGGCGATAATACCGCAGGCGAAACCGGCATTGTAGAGGGAATAGCCCATGTGAGCGTGCTTGGTGTGAAGGGAAATGGGAACCAAAACATAACCGATGACAAGTCCCACAGCAAGCGCCAAAAGAAGCTGCAGGACATCCGGAATATTGGGAATCAGCAGAATCTGGGTGATAATCGGGGAAAGGGTGGTACCGCAAAGCCCGATATGAAGATATTTTCGGAAGGGAACCCGGTGAATTTTGGCATAAAGGGCATAGCCCAGAATTATTGCCCAGATATTTAAAAGATTCTTTCCGAAAAGAGAAAAGCCGAACATCAGGCAGGAGGCCATGATACAGCTTCCGTCAAAATTGGATTTGGCGATACAGAGTAAGCCCAGGGAAATAATGGTGAGGCATCCCGCATTGAAAAAGGCTGCTCCCACGCCGCCTACCACAAAATAGTCCGTAATCAAAATATCCGGTTGTACAATGATTTCCCGTACACCTTCAAAAATGCTCATAGGGTTTTGCTGGGTAAGACTGATGAGCATAAAATAAATAGGCACAATGGACATTAAAAGATAACGCTCCCAGTTCGGGAGAAAATGATGTAAAAGCAACTTGCTGTTTTCTGTATTTTTCATGAAAAAATTCTGCTCCTTCACTGCCGGGGGAGGGGGATTTTCCTAGCCGATTCTCCAATATGAAACTATTAAAATATTACAAGAAAAAGAAAAAATAAGCAATTATAAGATTCTAAGCAATTGCGGAAGAAAGACTTGCCTTTCTTTAGACTTTGTGCTATCTTGGTACGGCTAAGGGGTACGCCCCGACAAAGTGCTATTATTTTAGATAGCACATGCATTATGAAAACCAAGGAATCCCCCAAGAGGGATAGACGAACCGCATGGTTGGCAATCATGCAGAAAGAGGGAGAAAATGAGAGAAGGTATTCATCCAACTTATCACCAGGCAACCGTAACATGTAACTGTGGAAACACATTGGTAACAGGATCCACAAAGCCGGAAATCCACGTGGAAATCTGTTCCAAGTGTCATCCGTTCTACACAGGAAAGACGAAGCTCGTTGATACTGCAGGTCGTGTAGATAAGTTTATGAATCGTTACGGTAATTCTCGTA
>CALHIC010000150.1 GCA_938030845.1 uncultured Oribacterium sp.
TTGTTACTCATGAAAAAGTAGACCTATATGAATTTTCAGAGGAAATGTTTGTTACGGATTCTACGATTCATAGACTAATTGATAAATTAAATAGTATATTTGTTTCCTTTGATGTGAAGTTAAAAATAAAAAGAGATGAAATAATTCTAAAAGGAAATGAAAGAAATATCCGTAAGGCTCTTGAAATATTTATTATGAAATTTATACCAAATGATAGGGAGCGTCTAAAAAATTTGGAATTATTTTTTTCAAAAGAAGATATAAATAATTGTCAAAAATCTATTGTTAAACTATCGGAAAAGTATCAATTTCAATTTACAGATGAATACTTATATTCATTATTACTAGATTGTTTAATTTTTAAAAAGCGAAATGAGGCTAATGAAAATTTAACTAATAGATTAAGTAATTTAGTTAATGATGTAAACCATTTAGAAGTATATTTCTTTGCTGGGGAATTGCTAGAGACTATTCTAAATTTCCCTCTTGAAAGCTTCCGGAAATCTTTAAACCGGGATAACTGAGCTTTCCCCTTCCCCTTGGTAATTTCTCTTCTCTCTCCTTTTCCCCGAAGATTTCATAACGAAAGGGAACAAACAAGAGCAGTAGAAGCAAGATAAGAAGCAGCAAAAATAGGATAAGAATAATCAGCAATATCCATTTGAGAATCCCTAAGACAAGGAGCATTTCCTTTCTTCCTCCAATGCTTGCCGGGTCATCCCGGACACCAGCAACAGGGCATCTTTATAGCCATAAGCCACCCCAAGGATTTCTTCCTCTTTTCTGGGAAATGAGGGTAAAGACCAGTGAGGGGCTCCATAAAACTCAAATAAGTTGTTCCCTAATCCGGAGTAGATTAAATAGCACATGGGAACCGTATGTCCCTCTCTTAAATTCTCCATCAAATAGGGAATGTAGTTCTTGGCTCTTTCACCAAACTGTAAAGATTTTGAAAAACGCATATTAAGTCATTTTTTCCAAAAGATAGTTTCTAATCATTACCAATGCGGTATTGCAGCATTGCTCTCGGATTTCCTTTCGATTTCCTGTAAAATGATATTCTTCTACCTTTGTCTTTCCTCCGGCGCAAACCGCAATGTAAACCAGACCGATTTCTTTATTCTCCAAGGCAGTAGGACCTGCATTACCGGTTACGGCAACCGCCAAATCCGCCTCGGATTCCATCATAGCCCCAATAGCCATTTCCTTTGCTACAGAGGAGGAAACTGCTCCTTCCTTTCGTAATAACTCCTTCTTAACGGAAAGCAACTTCCTTTTTGCTTTGTTGGAATAACTGACATAGCCAACCTTAAAACACTCGGAAGCTCCCTCCACGGAAGTAATCGCGGCGGAAATCATGCCGCCTGTTATACTTTCGGCGGTAGTGATGGTTTTCTTTAAACCTTTCAGCAAAGAAACCACCTGTTCTTCAATGGGTGCCTCACTATTATACACCAAAACCTTCTTTTCTTTTTTATCTCCCATTAGAAGCCTCCCTCTGAAATCACCCTGTGATTTTTATATACATAGTCCACCAAAGAAAGAATGGTGAGCACTAAAGATAAAACAATAAAAATCTGATTCACAAAAGCCAAAGCGGGAATCTGTAAAAGAAGCAAAATAATCATAATCATTTGACTGGCTGTTTTCGCTTTCCCAAAGATGGAAGCGGCAATAACGATATTATGATCTGCCGCCACCAATCGAAAACCGGAAATCACAAACTCTCTTCCGATTAAAATGACCACATACCAAGCCGGCAACTCCCCCAGGGGAATCAAGCATATTAATGCAGAGCATACCAGAAGCTTGTCCGCCAAAGGATCCATGAATTTTCCGAAATTGGTCACCAAATGATTCTTTCTGGCCAGATAGCCATCTAAAAAATCCGTAAAGGAGGCAAAGCAGAAAATTCCCAAACCGATATAGCGGTAAAGAAGATTGTTTCCACCCTCTAAAAGGATAAAAAACACAAAGAAAGGAACCAGAATTCCTCGTAACAGCGTTAATTTATTCGGTAGATTCACACCATTCTCCTATCAAATCATAGCCTTCCGTATCTATTACCTTCGCATATAGGAAGCTACCCACTTCCTTTTTCTCTCCGAAAACATAGAGATAGCTGTCCACATCCGGAGCATCCATATAGGAACGGCAAAGCACTCTCTGTTCCTCCTCGTCATAGCCGCAAACCAAAACCTTCAGCTTTCTTCCTATCTGCTCCTCCGCCTTTCGGAAAGCAATATTTTGCTGCAGCTCCATAATCTGAGAAAGTCTTTGATTTTTCAGCTTTTCCGGAATCTGATCCTCCATCTCCGCTGCCTTGGTTCCCTCTTCCTGAGAATAGGGAAAGGCACCCAGACGATCAAAACGCATTTCCGAAATAAAGTCCAAAACCTCTTGGAAATCCTCTTCCGTCTCTCCCGGGAAGCCGGTAATAATCGTGGTGCGCAAGGCAATATCCGGCATTTCCTTTCTTAAAAGAGCAATCTTTTCCTTCAGCTCTTCCTTTCTGGTTCTCCGGTTCATCCTCTTTAAAATCCTGTCGGAGGCATGCTGTATAGGAAGATCCAGGTAGTGACACACCTTCGGATTTCTCTTCATTTCCTGAATCAGCTCCGGCTCTATTTCCTCCGGATAGCAGTACAAAATCCGAATCCACTGAAGATTCGGAATCTCGGAAAGCTCAGCCAAAAGCTCAGCCAAAGCCTTCTTTTTATAAAGATCCGTACCGTAAAGTGTGGTTTCCTGAGCAACCAAAATCAGCTCCCCGGCCCCTTCCGAAACCAAAGCTCTTGCCTCTTCCAAGACCAGCTCTTTGGGAATGGAACGATAATGGCCGCGAAGCCTTGGAATAATGCAGTAGCTGCAATATTTATCGCAGCCCTCCGCAATCTTTAAGTAGCGACTGTACTTCTCTCCGCTTTCTACCCTGGCCATCTGATGGTCCAGTCTCTTCACATAATCCTTTACGGAAGTAATTTCATCAATCTCCGGAAGCTCCTTCCGAATCTCATCCTTGTAGCGCTCCACAAGACAACCTGCCACAATAAGCTTCTCCAGCTTTCCCGTTTCCTTGTATTGCGCCAAATCCAGAATACACTGAATACTTTCTTCCTTGGCGGGGCCGATAAAGGAGCAGGTATTCACAATGGCAATCTCCGCTTCACTTGGCTCATCGGTAACGGAAGAACCGGGATATTTCTCTAACAGCTCAAAAAGCAGCTTCTCCGCGTCTACTCTATTTTTATCACAGCCTAAGCTCTCCAGATAAAGCTTCATTAGGCCTCACTATCAGACTGATAATCGTCTTCTCCGAAGTCTTCCTCTTCCTCATCCATTTCGGAGTAGTCTTCCTCTTCGTCCTTTTCTTCCGGATCTTCCTCTACATCCTCATCATCGTCTAAATCATCATCGATGGCATAACGAGAGTACTCTTCCTTCTCCGGAATAATAATAGGCTCATCCTCATAATCCAAGCCCTTCTCCACATTGACAAGGTTACGGGAAATCTCTTCGATTGCCACGGAAAGAGGCTTCTTTCCCTCTTCTCCCTTAATCAAAGGCTCCTCTCCGTCAATCAGCTGTCTGGCTCTCTTCGCACTGGCAATTACTACGGAATAGCGAGATTGTACTTCCAATTCCCCCTCTTCTCTATTGCGGTTCATAGATTCTATTAAATCATTATACGTTGGACGTAGCATCTTCTATCCTCCTTAAGTCCTTTCTGATTTCTTCAATCAGATCCAAATGTCCCTCTGCCCGATCATGAGAGGCACGGATTAAATTATGCAGTTTTTCCGTGCATGTGTCAATATCTGCATTGACAAGAATATAGTCATAGGCCTCCACACCTTCCGCCTCTACAATGGCACGACTTAAGCGTTTATTAACTGTCGCTTCATCCTCGGTGTTTCTGCCGATCAGTCTGGCTCTGAGTTCCTCAGCAGAGGGTGGTGCCATAAAAATCAAAAGGCTGTCGGGGAACTTTTTCTTAATCTTCAAGGCGCCCTGAATCTCTATCTCCAGAATGACATCCTTTCCTTCGTTGAGGCAATCCTCCACAAACTTTCTGGGGGTTCCGTAATAATTGTCCACATACTTGGCGTACTCCACCAGCTCATCCCGGTCAATCATCTCTTCAAAGCGATCCTTGCTGACGAAGAAATAGGACTTTCCTTCCTCCTCTCCCGGTCTTGCTGCTCTTGTTGTTGCGGAAATGGACAGGGCATAGTTATCATACTTTTGGGTCAGATTCTTCATAATCGTTCCCTTCCCTGCTCCGGAGAACCCGGAAACCACCACCAAAATTCCCTTTTCTTTATGCTTTTCCATTCTTCTTTCCCGCTTCCCTTATTCTATATTCTGTACCTGCTCTCGAATCTTTTCGATATGATTTTTCAATTTTAAAGCCTTCTCGGATACAGATAAATCATTAGCCTTAGATAATATGGTATTGCTTTCCCGATTCATTTCCTGCAAAAGAAAATCCAAATCTCTTCCTATAGGAATATCTTCCTCTAAAAGCTTTGCCATTCTTTGGATATGGCTTTGCAACCTTGTGATTTCCTCATCCGTACTCACCTTGTCGGCAAAAATTGCCACTTCCTGCAGAATTCTGCCTTCCTCCACCTCTCTTCCGGAAAGCATCTCCTCCATCTTCTTCCGAAGACGCTCAGCATAAGCCCTTTGAATATCTCCTTCTTTTCCCTTAATGAAGTCAATGCCTTCCTGCATTTCCGAAAGCTTTAAAAGAATATCTCTTTTTAAATTGCTTCCTTCCTTCTCTCTGGCCTTTTGAAATTCTGTCATAGCCAGCTCCATAGCCAAGAAAAGAGCTTCCTCCCGATCTTCTTCCTCTCCTTCCACAATCTGAGCCACTTCCGGGAAGAATACCAGCTCCTTGGCATCCAGATTATAGGGAAGAGAATATTTTTCGGCTACTTTTTTAATGCTTTCCACATAGGCATCCAGCAGGTCTTCCCGAAGCAAGAGCTTCTTCTTTTTCTCCATATTATCCTCAAAGGAAACATAGATTTCTACTTTACCTCTGGAGATCCTTTCCTTTACCCATTCCCTACATTTCATTTCCAAATGCTGCATAGTCCGAGGCAGACGCATAGACAGGTCCAAAAAACGAGAATTTACAGATTTAATTTCCACCGTGATGTCGGAGCAGTCCTTCTCTCCCACACAGCGGCCGAATCCTGTCATACTTTTGATACTCATAAAGTCCCCTCTCTTGCATTTTTCATGCCTTTACTTTATCCTCTTTGTAGCTTTTCCTGCGAAAACAAAGGAAAAGCCATAGCCGGAAGGGATAAAGAACTTTCCTTTTGGCAATTTAGTTTACAGATAAACCACCAAACTTACAGGCCGGTATTCCAGTATGATAGCAAGGTGGATTTACTATTTCAAGTGGAAAAGGACGGTTTTCATGGCATTTGACGGATTGTATCTTGCAGCGTGCATTGCGGAATTTCAGGAGCGTATTTTAGGCGGAAAGATTTCCAAAATTATCCAAAGTGAAAAGGATGAATTGCAGCTTTTTATTAAGAAGGAAAAGAACACGGAGATTCTCCACCTCTCCGCTAACCCCTCCTTCCCCCTTCTTTATTTGGCAAATGAAGGAAAAACCGCACCGATCACCGCCCCCAGCTTTTGTATGTCCCTTCGAAAGCATATCGGAAATGGCATCATTCAAAGTATTCGGCAGGCTTCCTTAAAGCTTACGGAGGAAGGACTGGAGCGAGTGCTCTTTTTGGATATTTCCCATAGAGATGAACTGGGAGATGTGGGCTTGAAGCATTTGGCTGTGGAGATTATGGGTAAGTATTCCAACATCATTTTACTGAAGGAAGATTATACGATTTTAGACGCCATTAAGAGAATCTCCCTGAGCCAGTCCTCCGTGAGAGAGGTGCTTCCCGGAAGGGAATATTTCATTCCGGATGCCTTCCATAAGGAAAATATTTTATCCTTTCCTATTGAGGAACTGGATACTCTCTTGGAGAAAGATTCCCTCACCTTATGGGAAACTCTCTTCCAAAGCTTTTCCGGACTAAGCCCCTTACTGGCGAGAGAGCTTTGTCTTGATGCCGGTCTCCCCATCGATAAAATCTCCAATACCTTATCTCCTGAGGAAGGAATGAAGGTTAAGGAAGCCATTTTGGCCTTTCGGAAAACGATTCAGGAAAAGGATTTTCATCCGGTCATTTTGTATGAAGGGGAAAAGGCCTTTGATTTTTCCGCTCTCCCGGTGCAACAATACAAGGGCAATCCGGCATTTTCCGAAGAATACATTTCCTCTCCCTCCGCCCTC
>CALHIC010000151.1 GCA_938030845.1 uncultured Oribacterium sp.
CGGGACTTCCTTATACAGATAGCTTTGGAGATGCAGAGGAATAAGATTTTTCCAAGAAGGGGCTGTAAAAATTATTTTAATTCTTAACGAGTATCGCACGCGTAGTGTGCGATACTCGTTTTTTACAGCCCTTCTTATATAAATTTGAAATAGGTCGATAAATTATAAGGAAATGAGATAGGAACGAATATGGCATTGAAAAACATTGCAGGAAGCTGGGAACAAGGCTTGTTGTAGTGCGGGTTTTCACTGCCCCTCTCCTGACTCAAGAGAAATTCCTTGTTTTTTTAAGAAAGTATTTGTATACTAAGCCAAGTGTTTTTTACACTGGCTTTTTTTACGTTACAGGATTTCTCAGGAGGGAAGTCGGGTAGGTTATAGACTAAAGAAAGAGCTGAAGGAAACGGTCTCTTTACGGGTCTAAAGAAAAGGGGAGAAAAAAGAATCATGGTATTCATCGGAAGCCTTTTTGGCTTAATTGGTGGTTTGGGAATGTTTCTGTACGGTATGACGGTGATGAGTGACGGTATGCAAAAAGCCGCCAGCTCCCGTATGTCCAAGTTCCTGAATTTGGTAACGGGAAATCGTGTGATGGCCGTTGTTTTAGGAGCAGCCATAACAGCTCTTGTGCAATCCTCCTCTGCAACCACGGTTATGGTGGTAGGTTTTGTAAATGCCGGAATCCTGAATCTTAGTCAATCCGTCGGCATTATCATGGGTGCCAATATCGGAACCACCATTACTGCATGGATGGTTTCCTTAACCCAGGTGTCCAGCTCCTCCCTGGCTTTTCTGAAACCGGAATTTTTCGCACCGCTCTTAGTCGGAGTGGGTGCCTTTCGCCTTCTTTTCGGGAAAAAAGGTAAAGATGACCTTGTAGCCAATTTCTGTATCGGTGTAGGCTTTATCTTTATCGGTTTGGAATTTATGAGTGATTCCGTGTCTCCCTATGCGGATTCTCCTATTTTTGCAAAAGCCTTTCAGGTAATGGGAGGCAATCCTATCCTCGGTATTCTTACCGGTGCGGTGGTAACGGGAATTATCCAGTCCTCTGCAGCTTCCGTATCCATCCTTCAGACCTTGGCTTTATCCGGTGCGGTACCAAGAGCCGCGGGCTTCTATATCACTCTAGGACAAAACATCGGTACCTGTGTAACCGCTATGCTTTCCTCTACCGGAGCCTCCAGAACCGCGAAGAGAGCGGCGGTAATTCACCTTCTCTTTAATGTGACCGGTGCGATTTTGTTCGGAGCTATTATTTTCTTTTTAAGTCTTCCAATGAAGAGTTTTTTCCAGGGACAACTAAGCCCTGTAGAAATTTCCCTCTTCCATACCATATTTAACGTATCTTGTACCATTGTTTTATTCCCCTTTGGAGATCTGCTGGTGAATCTTTCCGGAACTTTGGTTAGAGAGAGTAAGCAGGATAAGGAGGATGAGGAGAATCCGAACCACTACACGGAGGTGGAGAAGAATCTG
>CALHIC010000152.1 GCA_938030845.1 uncultured Oribacterium sp.
GCCCTGATGAACCATAGGCATAGGCAGAGCCATAGGAACCGGATGAGCCGTAGGAATCTGACTGTCCCATATAGGCTTTGATAGACTGATTGGCCTGCTGCAAATAGGAGCTATAGCCGGAACGGCCTGTTTTTTCCATGAAAATATCTTCTTCACTGGGCTTTTTCCGGTAAAGATATTTCTTTTCCAGATACTCTTCCGGCACGTCATCCACAAAGGAGCTGACCAGCATGGACTGATACTGCCCATGGACCACCCGGTCTCTTCCTGCGGTTAAATACAGTTCCTTTTCCGCCCTGGTAATGCCCACATAAAAGAGTCTTCGCTCTTCCTCCCGTTCCTCGGGAGTAAACATGGACTGGGCACTGGGGAAGAGGCCTTCATTTAAGCCTACCAGATAGACCACCGGAAACTCCAGACCTTTGGCTCCATGTAAGGTCATCAGGGTGATTTTGTCTTCCGTTAAGTCACTTCTATCCAAGTCGGAAAGTAAAGATACCTCTTCCAAAAAGGCGGAAAGACTGCCCTCATCCCCATTTTCCTCGATATAGGACTGAAGCTTTCCCTGTAACTCCTGAATGTTTTCCATACGGCTTTCCGCCTCTATGGCCCCCTCTGCCTGAAGGTCTTTTTCGTATTCCGTGTCCTGTAAAATGCGATCAATAAGGGCGCTTAATTCCACATCCTTCCAGCTCTCCAGCATTTCCTGAAAGCTTCCCACCATGCTTAAAGCTTTTCCGGAAAGTCCTGCCGCCTTGGCAAAGGGAAGGGATTCCACCAAAGAAAAGCCTCCAAGGCTTTCTCCATACTGCTGCAATTTTAAAAGACTGGCCTCGCCAATGCCCCGCTTTGGCACATTGATGATTCTCCGAAGAGCCACATCATCCTTTTTATTCACCAAAATCTTCATATAGGAAAGGATGTCCTTGATTTCCTTTCTTTGGTAGAAGTTCACGCCCCCCACAATCTGGTAGGGAATATTCCAATGAATACACTGCTCCTCCAGTAGACGGGACTGGGCGTTGGTGCGGTACAGCACCGCCTGGTCCTTATAGCTCCAGCCGGCATCCCGAATGCCTCGGATAACAGCCGCCGCCTCTTCCTTGGCACTTTCATATTCCTGAAAGCTGACCTTCAAGCCCTCCTTCTCCGCAGTCCAAAGCTTCTTTTGCTTTCTGTGCTGATTTTCCGCAATGACCACATTAGCCAGGTCCAGAATAGGAGCGGTGGAGCGGTAGTTTTGTTCCAGTTTCACCACCTTGCAGTTTGGAAAATGAGATTCAAAGGAGAGGATATTTTCCACATTGGCGCCTCGGAAACGGTAAATACTCTGGTCGTCGTCTCCCACCACGCAGATATTTTGATACTTCTTAGCAAGGAGATAAACCAAATGGAACTGCACATCATTGGTATCCTGATACTCGTCCACCAAAATATAACGAAAACGCTCCTGATACTTCTCTAAAACTGCCGGAAACTTCTCAAAAAGCTCCTTACAGCGTAAAAGCAGGTCGTCAAAGTCCAAGGCATTGTTTTGCTTTAGCTTTTCTTCGTAAAGTCTGATGCAGGCACGAATCTTCCCATCCAGAAAATCCTCCGGATCCTCCAAAAGATAGTCGGAAACGGAGCGCCCCTGATTCTTCACCTGGGACAGGGCGGAAAGCACCAACCTTTCCTTCAGCATCTTGCTATCTATCTGCAATTCCTTAAAGACCTGCCGCATCACAGTTTTCTGATCATCCGTGTCATAGATGGAAAAGTCGGAGTCATAGCCCAGATTTCCAATTTCCCTTCGTAAAATTCTAAGGCACATACTGTGGAAGGTGGATACCCAGATTTCTCCCTGCCGCTCCGGCAGAAGCTGATTCACCCTGTCCCGCATTTCCTGGGCCGCCTTATTGGTAAAGGTAATCGCCAGAATCTGATAGGGAGAAACCCCTTTTTCCAAAATCAGGTAGGCGATTCTATGGGTCAGCACTCTGGTTTTTCCCGATCCTGCCCCCGCCAAAATCAAGAGAGGCCCCTCTCCATGGGTGGCGGCCTCATACTGTTCTTTGTTTAATATATTTTTCAGCTCCATGGCTTTCCTTTCTTTTCCTTAGGTCATATATACCCTATACTCTCTTATTTTTTCCTTCGTACTTTAAGCTACCTTGCTTAAGGATAATACCATTTTCCCCTTATAGCCACTGCTAAATTCTTGTAATTCTACTTTGCTATGCTATACTTGTTTTTATGGACGAACAATATTTAAATGAATTAACCGAATATCTTAAAAGTTTACATCATGTGCATGCAGGAAGCCTGCCCTCTCTGGATCTATACATGGATCAGGTGACCGGATTTATGGAGGAACATCTGGCCTCCATGAAGCGTCATCCAGAGGACAAAGCGCTTACCAAAACCATGATTAATAATTATGCCAAAAATAAGATTCTGCCTCCTCCTGTTGGAAAGCGCTACAACAAGAATCACATGCTGATTCTGCTTTTAATCTACTATTATAAGAGTATGTTGAGTCTTTCCGACATCCGTACCGTGGTGGATCCCTTAGCGGAAAATTATTTTTCTCTTCACAGCAAACCCAGGCTCACGGATATTTACGAAGAAATCTTCTCCTTTGCCAATGGAGAAATGCAAAGCTTAGTGGAAGATTTAGGGAAAAAGTTTCAAACCGCCAACAGCTCCTTTTCGGAACAGGATCCCGCCTTTGCCAACTTGGAGGAATCGGAGCGGGAACAACTCCAAAGCTTTTCCTTCCTAAGTCTCCTGGCCTTTGATGTCTACCTTAAAAAGCAACTCATGGAAAAAATAGTAGACCGCATGGAGGAGAGCCAAAAGAAAAGGAAGAGGAAAAAGAAATAAAAGGAACAGTGATCATCAAACAAGGCTAGCTTCTCAGCGATATAGCTTTGGAATACGGGGTAGTCTGAGCCCGCCGGTTCTTAGCTTTTGTTTTTTGAAAGCTTAGAACCGCTGCGTGGCGAGGCTAGCGAGAGCGTGCCCCGGTTCCATGCTATATCGTTGAGAAGCTTTTTAAATGTTTAAAGCTGTTCCTTTTATTTTTCCTCTTCCTTTTTGGCTATCCTCTCAAAGGCTACCGCGTAGCCGTCTTCTCCATAATGTAGAGAGCGGTTGACTCTGGAAATGGTTGCGGTGGAGGCTCCGGTGGCCTTCGCTATATCGATATAGGTTTTGCCTTCCTGTAAGAGCTTGGCCACCTCATAGCGCTGAGCCATGGCCAAAAGCTCATTGATGGTGCAGAGGTCCTCAAAAAATCGAAAATACTCTTCCGTAGTTTCTAACTGCTGCATTCCCTCAAATAAATGTCGTACCTCTTCGGTGTCTAGTTTCCGGTTCATTTTCTTCCTCTCCAAATGCTTCTTTATTCCCAGGTTACAGGGGTAGGTCTTCTGGTATCAAAGACCTTCTTCACGTCAATCAAGTCGGAAAGTCTATCCGCCGCTCCGCTGTAGGATTCATACAGGCGATAGCCGTCCAGATTTCTTCTTCCCTGCCGGACAAAATCATCTCCGTACTGCATCCAAACCTTTGCGGAATCTACGTTACAGAAGTAATGGAAGCCTGCCGCCTCCAGCAAATCATATTTTCCGTCTTCTTTTCCCTTCTGATAGGGATGCCAGTCCCCAATATCATCTCCAAAGGGGTAAAGCAGAATCTCACAGGGATCCGGCAGAAGAGGCTCCACGTTTCTCTCCCAACGATCCGTATCCTTGGAAATGGAAGCCAAATCTCTGGTACCGAAATTGATATGTCCCCAGGAGTGGGAGGCAAATTCATAGCCGTCTTCCTTCATGGCCTTGGTAATCTTCTTAACGGTTTCCTTATCCTCTTCAATATTGGGGTTAGCCCTGTTCTTCGGGTCTAAGGCAGGAGAATTAGGATCAAAGGTCTCATCGGTTCTATAGCCAAGAACGCCGTTATAGCCGGTAAAAGCAATCACCGCCTTATGGCCATGGTAGGCAAAATCCGGATGCTCCTCCACGAACTTATCCAAAATCGGCACCAGGTCATAATCCCCAATGGTAACATTTCCGTCCTTATCGGTATATTGGTTTTTAGGCTTTCCATTTTCATCCAAAACCATCTTGTCCGCAAAGCCGTGTCCTTCCATGTAAACGTAATAGTTCACATCGTCCTGGGACATGACAAAGGGCTTCTTTCCCTCCGGAAGCATAATCTGCTTCTTTACCATTTTCTTCGTTCCGTCCGGCTGTTCCTGCATTTCCGCCAAATCATGCATATGCACCATCACGTAACCTCGATCGTACATTTCCTTGATAATTTCCTCAAACTCCGGAATGGTGGTCATTACGGAATTGAACTGCTTTCCCTGATGGGTGTCCGTCAGGGCTCTGGTCGGGTCCACAATCAGGATATGGAAGAAAATGTGGGTGATATCATCCATATTGGCAGGAATCAGCTTGCCCTTCTCCTCTTCATACTGAGAAATCTTCGCGGAAATCTCCGTATCGGAAGACAGGTTCAAAGCATTTAAGGTGGCGATGGCACTGTCATAGTCATACTGCTTCGCCTGAAGCTCCGCCGTCTGTAAGGCCTCATCCTTTTCCGAAAGAGCCGGAGTTTCACTTGCCTCTACTACATCGCCCTTCTCTTCCGTTTCCCCCTCCCCAAGCTTTACTACCGGGCGATTCTTGGCAATCGTGCTTTCAGAGACCTTTTTTCCAAAGGAAATGCCCCCCTGCTGTTGCACATAGGGCAGGGCATAACGTACCCCGATAAAAGCCAGGAACAACAAAAGAAGCAGAAGAAAAAAGAGCAGGATATGCAGGCGCTTCTCCTTCTTTCTTTTTTCTCTCCGCTTCTCCATCCGAATGCGGTGTTCCATCATTTTCTGCTGATAATACTCGTCATCAAATTCTTCTCTGTTCATCCGACACCTCTCTCTGTCTCCCTCTTATTGTACAAAATATTGCCTTGAACGCAAGGGGGAAATGGAGAGGACTTCAGGAAGTACAGGGGGAAAAAAGACCGATTTTATAATTCTAAGATTCAGGCTTTCCTTGCAAAATCAGTCCATAATGTTCCATCGCAAAAGTCTGCTGTCTGGAAAACCATGGTTCAAAAAATGGATCCTCCTTCTCGAAATTATGATATCTTTCCAAAATCATACTATTTAGCTGTCTAAAAATCTCTTCCATATCCAGAGTAAAACTAGCCTCTCCTCTATGTTCTTTATAAAGCTCATAGAAGAGAATCCTCAATAAATTACTAAACATTTTCATATGTCCTGATACTTCTATTAGCTCATAAATTCCGGCCTGATATCCTTCAATCACCCTTGCATCTTCCGTTTCTGCGTAATACTGGTGAATAGCATCAATAACTGCCTGATTATTGTGGCCTTCTTCCGGACTGATTCCCACAAAATAATCTCCTAAGCCGGTTAGAATAATTACATAAGCTATCTCTTTTCCGGAGCAATATTCTTTGTGAATTAATTTCACACCGAATTTTGCTTCGCGTACCAGTTCATCGTATCTTGTTTTACTCATAGATAATCACCTTAAATCAATTATTTTATGACTGACCCCAGCAAAGAAGGACTCCCGGATTATCCCTCTCCATTTAACTTATGCAGGAAAGGAGATACTCCTTTATACAGTAGAAGGCAAAGAGCTACATCAATCATGCCTTTCACAAAGGTAAAGGGCACGTTAAAGATAAGCAAAGCCTTTTCAATGCTGCCAATGGAGGGAAGAATCAACTCATAAGCAGAAAGCACTACCTCTTTCGGCATAAAATTGTAGTAGAAGGGATAAACCACCAAAAGGTTGGAGGGGTAGGAAATAGCCGCCATAACCACTGCACCAACAACGGAGGCAATAATTGCACCCTTCTTCGTCTTATTTCTCTGATAAATAAATCCTGCGGTACCCGCAAAGCTTGCCCCAAGGATAAAGTTGGAAAGTTCTCCCACGCCGAAGGAACCGGAGCTAAAGCTGTGAAGAATATTTTTGATAAGCTCCACCAAAATGCCGGAAACAGGCCCCAAGGCAAAGGCTGCAATCAAAGCCGGGAAATCCGAAAAATCAAACTTGATAAAGGGAGGCATTAAAAAAGGAATAGGAAACTCAATCCACATCAAAATATACGCTATAGCGGATAATATTCCTGTTACCGCCAAAAATCCCACACTACTCTTCTTCACACTGCTCACCATTCTTCCCTGACTTTCTGCTTTCATTGCTGTCCTCTCTTTCTTTGCATTTTCTGCAAACTGCATTCTTCTGGTGGTTCTTTTCGAAAGGCTTTAGGACCGGGCATTTTCCTTCTTTTTTGTATTTTCAAAGGAATCCTCTTGGAAAGCACCTTTGAAAATAGAAAAAGCCCTGTACAAAAAGTACAGGGCAGAAAGCACAACGCTCGTCTTCTTCCATCCAGACTATACTGTTGGTACCGGAGTTTCACCGGTTCAACTGCTTTCGCAGGTCGCGGACTTTACCGCCAGTGGGGACTTACACCCCGCCCTGAAGAACATTCATTTTTACGATACTAAGAATACTCCTCTGCCTAAAACTTTGCAAGGAATATTTTTTACGTTTTTAGAGCATGTTTCGACGCTTTGTTTCGACACTTTAGTTCGATACTTTGCTTCGATACTTTGCTTCGATACTTTTAGAACTTAATCCATCCCAGTACACCGGCTACGGAACTGAACAGAATAATCGCCACAAAGAAGGGGCAAAGGTATTTGATCATGAAATTAAATACCGTCTTTCTTTTAAAGGGAGCATCCTTTCGCATAACTTCCGCCGCAATACCCTCTACACCGATTACCCGCACCACCAAAAGACAGGTAGCCATAGCCGCAATGGGCATCATCACGGAGTTGGTCAGGAAGTCAAAGAAATCCAGGAAGGGCATATTTTTCAGTATGGTGATGAAGGACAGAGGGCCATAGCCTAAAGCACTCAGAGTTCCCAAAAGCACCATTATCAAAAGTAAAACCAGGGTGGCCTTTCTTCTGCTCCACTTCAGCTCATCCTGGAAGGTGGAAACCGCACTTTCCGCAAGGGCGATGGCGGAGGTCAGTGCCGCAAAGAAGACCAGCACGAAAAATAGAATGCCTACTACCCGCCCGAAGCCCATGCTGGCAAAGATTTTCGGCATGGTGATAAACATCAGAGAGGGGCCGGCCTTTAATACGGAGGGGTCTCCGTTGGAAAAGGCGAAAACCGCAGGAATAATCATCAGTCCTGCCAAAACCGCGATAGCCGTATCAAAAATCTCCACATGACTGGTGGATTCTTCGATAGAAAGGTCGGACTTCATATAGGAACCGAAGGTAATCAGGATTCCCATGGCAATGGAGAGGGAATAGAACATCTGTCCCATGGCGGACACCACCGTCATCCAAGAGAAGTTTTTGATATTGGGAACTAAGAAGTATTTTACCCCGGCAAATGCTCCCTTTCTGGTGATGGCGTAAATGGAAAGCAGGATGGCCAGAATCACCAGAATCGGCATCATAAAGGTGGAAACCTTTTCGATTCCATTTTCCACACCCATAAAGATAACCCAAAGTACCAGCAAGGTAAAAATCAAAAACCAAAACTCCGTCTTTACCCCATTTCCGATAAATTCCGTAAAATACTCCGCTGTAGCAAGGGCCTCCGTTTCTCCCTTGATATAGCCGAAAAGATATTTGCATACCCAGCCGCCGATGACGGAATAATAGGGCACAATCAGGATGGGGATAATGTAGTAGTCAAGCGTGAATTTGAGGCAGGCTACAA
>CALHIC010000153.1 GCA_938030845.1 uncultured Oribacterium sp.
AATTACAGGAGGAAGAGCTTTCCGGAGATGTGATTTTTCTTTCCTTCTCGGATTATGACAATCCCTATACCTTTCCTTACTATTACGAGCTTTTGCTTAGGGAATGTCAAAGGAAGTTTCCGGAAGCGGAAATTTTGTGTTTGATTGGAGATAGGGCATTTGCAGAGGATAAGCATACCAAGGACAATGCCTTTGTGGTAAAGAATCTTGCGGAGTACTATGGCTTGGAGCTCATGAATCTTGCAGAGCTTATGGCAAAAAAGCAAACTGACCCTAAAGCCTTTTTGACGGAAGGGGAGGCCTATTCCGTCTTTGTTCGGCGCTTTTATCCCAATGCCTTTGTAGAGGCTATAGAAAAACCTGCAAAGGAAGGACAGGAGAGTTCGGCGAAAAGCGAAGAAAACAAGCAGGGTAGCTTAAAGACTCCCTTAAATGCTCTATTGGAGCAAGACCCCTATTGCATAAAGATTTCCAAAGACGAATTTCAAGAAATCGGAGACACAGGACTACTGCTTTCAAGGGAAAAAATGGAAGCCTTAGGCGTATTGGGAAAAAACGGAATCTTGGCCCAGTCTCTATCTTTGGTTCCCGGAGCGAATCAGGGGAACTGTCTTGTGGACGGGATTCTTACAGCCAGCTACAGTATGGAAGGTAGCGGCTATTTAGGTGTATATACGAAGGAAGTTCTTCCCAAAGGACAGATTCTTTTGCTTTTTGCCTCTAAAGAGGAACGGGAGAATTTTCATGAGCTTTATATGCTTTCCGGAATTCCTTTGGAAAGGGGACTGGAGAACGGAACAGCCCTTCCTGTTCCGGAAATGCCCGTAGCAGAGACTGCCGGAGCGGAAGCTTCTTCCGAGGCGGTAGCGGAATCCTCCGGGGAAAGTCAGGCCGCTTCTTCGGAAAATACCGAAGCAACAAAAGAGGAAGAGAAGCCTGCTGCAAAACAGGAAGAAAAGAAGACGGAGACAAAAAAGCAAGAGGAAAGCAGCTCGGAAGAATATATTATTTCCGACCAGGGGCCCGGAGATGTACGATAAAGAGATTCGGGAAAGTCTATTTTTCTTTTTGGAAGAAAGCTACGGAAAGTCCAGAATACTGGAAGAAAAGGTTATTGGAAGAGCCCGGGCAGACTGTGTTCTGATACAGGAAGACAGCTTTATGGGGATTGAAATTAAATCGGACCATGACAGCTATAGTCGACTGGAGGGGCAGGTAAAAAATTATAATCAATATTTTGACTACAATATGGTGGTAGTGGGCAGTAAACACGCCCACAGCATAGAAAGTCATGTTCCCTCCTTTTGGGGGATTATCACGGTGGAAGAGGTAGAAGGGAAATGTGATTTTTATATACTTCGACAGGAGCAAAAAAATCCGTTTTGTGATATAAAAAGAAAGGCAAGTTTACTTTGGAAATCAGAACTACAGGAATTGCAGAAAAAATACGGTTTTCCCAAGTATCAGAATAAATCCAAAAGCTTTTTAGTGAATTATCTTTTAGAAAGAATTGCGGAAGAAGAACTGCAAAAAGATTTCTCTCATTTATTGTTGGAGAGAGATTATACGATATTTTCTGTAGAAGAAAAAAGCACTGAGGCAGAAGGAGCGGAGGAACTTAAAAAAGGAAAGAAAATCAGAAAGAAAAAATATAAAGGGAGAAAAAAATCATTAACAAAAACGAAGCTGGGAGTTACCCATTTGATTCGTAAAGGAAGTAAGAGGACGGTGAAAAAATGAGAGAGGAAGAAATCAAAAAGGCATTAGAAGAGAAGTTTTCCGAGCTTTATGGAAATACAGAGGGGATTCGCTATTTCTTTGCTCCGGGAAGAGTAAACCTAATCGGAGAGCACACCGATTACAACGGAGGCCATGTCTTTCCTTGTGCTTTAAGTATGGGAAGCTATGCTGCAGTAAAGAAGAGAGAAGATAAAAACTTTCGATTTTACTCTTTGAATGTGGAGGGGGCAGGGGTGATTTCCGCCGGTGAACATGATTTTACCCCTCTAGAGGATAAGCAGTGGGCTGCTTACTTAAAGGGCGTGGTTTGGGCTATGGAAAAAAGAGGTCTGGACATTCCCTGCGGTCTGGATTTAGTGCTTTACGGGAATATTCCCAATGGCTCCGGACTTTCCTCCTCTGCATCCTTAGAGGTCTTGATGGGAAGCATTTGTAAGGAGCTATACGGTCTTTCCGTGAGCTTCCCGGAACTGGCTTTAATCGGGCAATACAGTGAAAACAATTATAACGGGATGAACTGCGGAATCATGGATCAGTTTGCCAGTGCGATGGGAAAGAAGGATCATGCGATCTTTTTGGATACTGCCACCCTGCAATTTTCCTATGCTCCCATAGTTTTAAAGGATCATTGCATCATTATCAGTAACACCAACAAAAAGCATAAGCTTATCGGATCCGCCTACAATGACAGAAGAAGAGAGTCGGAAGAAGCACTGAAAATTTTGCAGAAATTCCGTCCCATTAAGAGCTTGGGAGAGCTTTCCGATGAAGACTTCTTTGCTTTGGAAAAGGAAATCTCCGATCCGATCATTCGTAAGAGAGCAAAGCATGCAGTCTTGGAAAATAACAGAACCATTGCGGCAAAAAAAGCTTTGGAAGAGGGAGATTTGCATCGTTTTGGAGAATTAATGAATCTTTCTCATGACTCCCTTCGGGATGATTACGAGGTTTCCTGTGAAGAACTGGATACCTTGGTGGACGCAGCAAGAGCTCTTCACTTTGTCTACGGCTCCCGTATGACAGGAGGCGGTTTCGGCGGATGTACCGTTACTCTTTTGGAAAAGGACAAGAAAGAGGATTTCAAGAGAAAAGTGGCGGAAAGCTATGAAAGAAAGATCGGTTACCCCTGTAGCTTCTATGAGGCAGAGGTTTCTGACGGTCCCAGAGAATTATAAGGAGGCAATATGAAGATTTTAGTTACCGGCGGTGCAGGCTATATCGGTTCCCATACCGTAATTGAGCTTCTTGCAGAAAACTATGATGTGGTGGTTTTTGACAACTTCTATAATTCCAGCAAAAAGGCCATTGAGCGGGTCAAGGAAATCAGCGGAAAGGATTTTCCCTTCTATGAGGCGGACATGCTGAAAAAAGAGGACATGGAAAAGATTTTCTCTGAGCACCCGGATATTTCCGCGGTGATTCATTTTGCCGGCTTAAAGGCAGTGGGAGAGTCTGTTGTGAAACCTCTTCTGTATTATCATGATAATCTTTTAGGAACCCTGAATATTCTGGAGTGTATGAAAAAATACGGCTGCAAAAACTTTATTTTCTCTTCCTCCGCAACGGTTTACGGAGATCCGGCGGAGATTCCCATCACGGAAAACTGCCCCAAGGGAACCTGCACCAATCCTTATGGCTGGACGAAGTGGATGCAGGAGCAGATGCTATGTGATGTGCAAAAGGCTAATCCGGATTGGAATGTGATTTTACTCCGGTATTTTAATCCTATCGGTGCCCATATTTCCGGAAAGATTGGAGAGGATCCCAAGGGAATCCCCAACAATCTTCTTCCCTATGTGGCCAAGGTAGCCTCCGGTGCTTTGGAAAAAATCCATGTTTTCGGACAGGACTATCCCACCAAGGACGGTACTGGTGTAAGAGACTATATTCATGTGGTAGACCTGGCGAAGGGGCATGTGAAGGCGGTGGAGAGATTATCGAAAAATGACGGCGTTTTGGTATGTAATTTAGGAACCGGAAAGGGCTATTCCGTGCTGGAAATTATCCATGCTTTTGAAAAAGCCTGCGGAAAGACTCTGCCCTATGTGATTGAGGAAAGAAGAGCGGGAGATGTGGCTACCTGCTATTCCAGTCCCAAGAAGGCGGAAGAGGTTCTTGGCTGGAAGGCGGAGAAAGACATTTTGGAAATGTGTCAGGACAGCTGGAGATGGCAGTCTCAAAATCCCAACGGATATGGAGAGTAAGGGAAGATGGTAGAGGAATTATTACAGGACTTTGTGGCTTATGGTGCTTATTGTAAGCTGATTGAGGAAGCGGACTTTGTTTATATCTACAACAGTCTGGCTACTTTACTTACGGTAGAGCCTAAGGATTATTCTTATGAGAAGATCCGGGAAAAGCTTCAGGGGATTTCCAAGGAAAGTATTGAAGACGGTTCTTATTTGGAAAGTTTACTGGCGAAACTCTTATCCCTGGCCTTGGAAAAAGGCGTTTTAAAAGAGGACAATGTGGTGGAACGGGATCTTTTGGATACCAGAATCATGGGAATTCTTACAGACCGTCCAAGCCATGTGCAAGAAAAGTTCCGGGAATATTATCAGGAATCGCCTAAAAAGGCTACAGAGTATTTCTACGAGTTCAGCCAAAATAATGACTATATTCGCCGTTACAGAATCCGGAAGGATATTCATTTTCATAAGGATACAGACTACGGTCCTGTGGAAATCAGCATTAACTTAAGTAAACCGGAGAAGGATCCGAAGATGATTGCCCTCCTTGGAAAGATGCAGTCCTCTTCCTATCCGGCCTGCATGCTTTGTAAGGAAAGTGAAGGCTACGGAGGCAGACTGGATTT
>CALHIC010000154.1 GCA_938030845.1 uncultured Oribacterium sp.
CGCAGTTTTTCGCTTAGTATCCGCTACGTGGCGAAGCTAGCGAGAGCGTGCCCCAAATTTAGACCTATATTGCTTAGAAAACTATTTTGATTTTTTACAGCCCTTTTTAGAACATCACATTTTTATTCTTTGAGTACAGCATCAGCCCAATCAAAGAAATACTGGTCATCAGGCTCAAAATGGTCGCCATTGCCGCCGCAATTCCATAAGAACCTCTGGAAACATAGGTATAGATCTGAATCGTCAGCGTTGTAGTCCTATAGTTATACAGGATGATTCCGGAAGACAGCTCCGTGATAATACTGATCCAGGAAAGCAGGGCTCCGGAAAGAATACCGTTAATCATCATTGGCATAGTTACCGCAAAGAATGCCTTCATCTTACTGCTTCCCAAAGATATCGCCGCCTCCTCTATGGACATGGGGATTTGCTGTAAAATGGCGATGGAGGAACGTATGGTATAGGAGTTCCTTCGAATCACCAAGGCCACAATCATAATGGCAAAGGTTCCCACCAATACAATAGGCTTTCTGCTAAAGCCAAGCACCAGAGAGATACCTACAACAGAGCCGGGGATAACATAAGGAATCATGGACAAGGTATCAATCAGCTTGTTTGCAAAGTTGTTTCTTCTTACTACCAGATAAGCCACCATGATACTCAGAATAATGATGATAATCAGGGATGTTCCGGCAATAATGAAGGTATTGGGAATGGCATTATCCAAAAACTTCCAAGCATCAATATAGCTCTGTACGGAAAATTCCTTCAGGAATCTCTTTCCCTTGGTTTTCAGGAAGGAGGTATACATCACATAAACCTGAGGGGCGTAGGCGATAATCACCACCAAATAGCAATACAGGTGAATCAGTACCCCCTTGATTCCCTTTGCCGGCTTCTTTTCAATAGGATGCAAGGCATTCATAGAAAAGGAAAAACGGCTGTTAATAAATCTTTGAATCAGGAAAATGATGGTGGTAATCACAATGGCAATCACAGCCACCGCCGATGCATAATGCTTATCCGATCCCGTCTCACTCATAAAGGAGTTATAGATTTCCACCGGGAAGGTCTTATAGCCTTCTCCAATAAACAGCGGTGTACCAAAGTCTGCAAAGGCCCGCATAAATACCATTAGGGTTGCGGCAATAATGGAAGGTGCGCAGAGAGGAATGACCAAAGTAAGGAAGCGTTTCCATCCGGAACAACCCATATTTTCCGAAGCTTCCAAAAGGGTATTGTCAATGTTCTTTAAAGCCGCAGAAAAATACAGGAAAACCAGAGGATATAACTGCATGCACTCTACAATCATAATGCCTCGGAAGCCGTAAATGGTAGGCAACTTAATTCCGAAGAGGTTTTTAAAGAGCTGGGTAACCAAACCGTTTCTTCCCATTAGAAGAATCCAGGAATAAGCACCGATAAAGGGGGCAGACATACCGCAGAGGATAATAAAAATCTGCAGAATCTTTTGTCCCCGAATCTTGTAAAAGCTATGGAAATAGCCTAGGGGAATTCCTACAATCAAAGTGATAATAGTGGCACAAAAGCTCACTGCAAAGGAGTGGTAAATCGTTTGCAAGTTATAGCTTTTTGCAAAAAAGCTTTGAAAATTGGCAAAGCCTATGCCTCCATTCTTTAAAATCATAGAATTCCGAAGAAGGGTGGACAGGGGATAGATCATAAAAATCAGGTAAACGATTAAGATGATCATCGTGATGAAGGTCCAGACTTCCCATTTTTTCTTTGTTTTCATCCGTTCTCTCCTCTCCCTACTGCACGCCCTGGAGAATATTTTCACTGCCGCCTTCCAAGAAAACATTGACTTTATGGCTCTTAATCTGCAGCTTTACACTCTTTCCCTTTGGCAAAATAGAGTCAATTTCGGATTCCTTCACCGCCTCCACCTCTTTACCGTTACTTAACTGAATCAGATAGTGGGTATTTAAGCCTAAGAAAATGCTGTCGATAATCGTTCCTTCTATGCCCGCCTCTGTTTCCTCCTGAATAATCCACTCCTCCGGTCTTACCGCAAGCTTCACCGGAAGCTCTCCCTCTTGACAATGCTCTTCCTTCACATTGTTTAAAACAAAGGAATAATCATCACAAACGGAAACCACCATCTGCCCGTTTTCCTTTGTCAAGCTTCCTTCCAGCTCATTGCTGTGACCGATGAAGTTCGCCACAAAGAGATTGGCCGGTCTTTGATATAAAGCCTTGGGCGTTCCGATTTGCTGAATCACACCATGGTTAAATACCGCAATTCTGTCGGACACCGCCATAGCCTCTTCCTGGTCGTGAGTAACATAAACAGTGGTAATGCCAATGCTGTTTTGTAATTGCTTAATGGCGGTACGCATCTCAATCCTTAACTTGGCATCCAGATTGGACAAAGGCTCGTCCATCAAAAGCACATCCGGCTTAATAACCAGCGCTCTTGCCAATGCCACTCTTTGCTGCTGTCCTCCGGACATCTGGTTGGGAGAACGGTTGGCTTCCTTTCCGATGTTCATAAGCTCCAGATATTCCAAAGCCTTTTTGTTTCTTTCCTCTTTGGAAACCCCTCGAAACATCAGTGGCATAGCAACATTTTCCATAGCATTCAGAAAGGGAATCAGGTTGTAGCTTTGGAAAATGAAGCCTACATGCATCCTTCGAAAAGCCACCAGCTGTTTCTCATTCATTTTTTCAATGGACTCTCCGGTAATGGTGATGCTGCCCTTACTGGGCTTTTCCAGACCTGCCAGCATATTCAGGCAGGTTGACTTTCCGGAACCTGAGGTACCCACAATGGCAATGAATTCGCCCTGATAGATGTCAAAGTTCAATCCGTTTAAGGCATATACCTCCGTATCACCTATCTTGAATATTTTATATAAATCCCTCACGGAAATAATGGGTTCCATTTTTTTCCTTTCTATGCGAAAAGCCTACTTTCCCTAATACTAAGCTAGTATAGAGGATAGCCCCTTACTACGCAATGAGAATGTTTTGACAACGATAAAACCGCTTCTTCTGATAGGACAAAAGAAGCGGCATCACCGTTACAATATTTGTAAAAAACTTTATTTTAATGCATTTTTTTCTTTTTCTACGGAATTGAACTTGGGAACCAAAACTTCCTTGCCACCCATATATGGCTGTAAAGCCTTAGGAATGGTTACCGTTCCGTCTTCCTGTAAATGGTTCTCCAGGAAAGCAATCAGCATTCTGGGGGGTGCCACGCAGGTATTGTTTAAGGTAAAGGCTAAATGATTCTTTCCATCTGCGCCCTTAACACGTATCTTTAAACGTCTTGCCTGTGCATCTCCCAAGTTGGAGCAGGAACCTACCTCAAAATACTTCTTCTGTCTGGGGGACCAAGCCTCCACGTCACAGGACTTAACCTTCAAATCTGCCAAATCTCCGGAACAACATTCCAGTGTTCTTACAGGGATATCCAGACTTCTGAAAAAGTCTACAGTGTTCTGCCAAAGCTTGTTGTACCAGTCCATTGCCTCTTCCGGCTCACAAACAACAATCATTTCCTGCTTTTCAAACTGATGGATACGATAAACACCTCTCTCCTCTATACCGTGAGATCCCTTTTCCTTTCTGAAGCAGGGAGAGTATGAGGTTAAGGTCAAAGGAAGGGACTCTACCGGTAAAATCTGATCGATAAAGCGTCCAATCATGGAGTGCTCGGAGGTACCGATTAAGTAAAGATCTTCTCCCTCAATCTTATACATCATGGCATCCATTTCCGCGAAAGACATTACGCCGTCCACAACCTTGGAACGAATCATATAGGGAGGAATCACATAGGTGAAGCCCCTGTCAATCATAAAATCTCTGGCATAAGAAAGCACTGCAGAGTGAAGTCTTGCCACATCTCCCACCAGATAATAGAAACCGTTTCCGGCTACTCTTCCTGCTGCATCCAAATCCAAACCGGAAAAGCTGTCCATAATATCCGCATGGTAAGGAATGGGGTAGGATGGAACCACAGGCTCCCCGAAACGCTCATTCTCCACGTTGCAGGAATCGTCCTTTCCGATAGGTACGGAGGGGTCAATGATGTTCGGAATAACCATCATTCTTTTTAAAATTTCTTCCTGTAAAGCCGGCTCCTTTTCCTCTAATTCTGCCAGTCTCTGGGAGAATGTAGCTACCTCTTCTTTAGCATTTTCCGCCGCTTCCTTCTCTCCCTTCGCCATCAAAGCTCCGATTTGCTTGGAAACCTGATTCTTTTTACTACGAAGCTCATCCGCTTCCATCTGCACCTTTCTGGCTTCCACATCCAGAGAAATAACCTCATCCACAAGATTCAGCTTCTCATCTTGGAACTTCTTTCTTATATTCTCTTTAACAATTTCAGGATTTTCTCTCACAAATTTAATATCCAGCATTCTCTGACCCTCCTTTATTTTATTACCTTACTATAAACTGTCCCCTAGGCATTTTCAAGAACCTTATTAAAACTCTTTACCCGTTCTCCAATTTCGTCTTTCT
>CALHIC010000155.1 GCA_938030845.1 uncultured Oribacterium sp.
TCTTTTTGTTCAAGATACCCATAGCAAATACAAGCTTGCTCGTAATACAGTTCCCCAAGATTTAAGTCCTTGATCCTTTCATAATAGTCCACTGTATCCTCCGGACTGCCCTTCATAAAAAGTAAATTCAGAAGCTTCATCTTATCAAAATCTTTTTCCGGATTCAGCTTACCCTCTGCTATCAATTCTGAAGCCGTTTTTGGTGCTTTTGGCGGCTGATAATCCGTAGCTCTTGATTCCGGTAAAATATCCTGCTGCATATAGTTCAGGAGAATCTTGCAATAATTGTATCGTTGGCAAGAGCCCTTAAGGCATTTCTCTTCCTCTGCTTCCATTAAGCGACTTTGTTCTTCCTGAAGAGCTTTACTTACTTCTGCTTCCCGTCCGATTTTCTTTGCCGCAAAGCACATGGCCATCATATATTCGTTGGCTACATTGGAATAATACCACTCATCCCAAAAAGGCATTAAAAGGAGAGTATGACTTACCGCTTCTTCATACTTTCGGTCAAAAAACTCCACCCCGGCCCTTACCGCAAGATTTTGATGGGGAAACTTCTTTTCAAAAGCTTCCAGCTTCGACAGACTTTCATAAGAGCCATTTTTGATTTCCTCACAAATGTCTCGGTACTTCTTCGGTAGTTTTATTGCTTCCATAAGCTTCCCTTTCTCGGACAATCCATGCATTGCACTACTTCTCTACAATATCAAAATTCAACATCAAAAAACAACTGTCACCATATTAAAGCATATTGACTTTCTGTTTATCAATTGTATAGTATAAACAAGATTATCATAAATTAGTTTATAATAAAGAGGTCCAATGTATGAAATTTATAGGCAGAAAAAGCGAGCTTAGTAAACTGGAAGAGGAATATAATCGTGACAGTAGCTTTGTGGTTATCTATGGTCGCCGCCGAGTTGGAAAAACAACGCTAATTAAAGAATTTCTAAAGGAGAAAACCGCATTCTATTTTCTTGCCACAGAAGAGTTGGAAAACCAAAGCATGAAGCGATTGGCAGGCGTTGCGGCTCGTACAACAAAAAATACATTACTGCAAAAAACTACATTTACCGATTGGTTGGATTTGTTCCAAGTGATTGCTGACTATAAGCCCGAAGAGAAGAAGGTGTTTGTCATTGATGAATTTCCGTATCTTGTAAAGACCAATTCGGCTTTTCCTTCTATTTTGCAAAATGCCTGGGATGAAATTTTAAAAGACAGTAATGTGATGCTGATTCTGTCAGGTTCTTTCATCGGTATGATGCAGAAACATGCCCTGTCTTATGACAGTCCTTTATATGGCCGCAGGACAGCACAAATACGCTTAGCTCCACTGCCTTTTACGGATATCTATGCTGTACAAAAGATGCCTTTTGACCATGCCGTAGAACAGTATGCTATAACAGGCGGCATTCCGAAATATCTCGAGTTTTTTGAAGATGGACGTCCTTTGGAAGAACAAGTCAAAGATACTGTTTTATCTAAAAATGGTTTCTTATATGAGGAACCTAATTTCTTGTTAAAAAGCGAGTCCATGGCAGCAGTAAACTACTTTTCAATCATTAAGGCGATTGCGGACGGCAATCATAAACTAGGTAAGATGGCCGGCATACTTGGGCAAGAAAGCTCTTCTCTAACACCATATCTATCTACGCTTTTGGATTTGGGATTTATAGAAAAGAGAACGCCTATTACTGAAAAAAATCCGGAAAAATCCCGCAAGGGGCTGTATTTTATTGCGGATAATTTCATCCGTTTCTGGTTCCGTTATGTTTATCCCTATAAAGGCGAACTGGAATTGGACAATATGCAGATTGTGTTGGATGAAATACACAAAGATTTTCGGGAGAAATTCGTAGCATTTGCTTATGAAGATATCTGTAAGTCTATTTTTGTGGAGTTGTGCAGAAATAAGGCATTTCCTTTTTTACCATCTCGTATCGGCTCTTACTGGTTAAATGATTTTGATAGTGATACGGAAATAGATGTAGTATCCGTAGATCATCAGAACAAACGGGTATTTACCGGTGAGTGCAAATACCATGCAAATCCGATAGATGCACCGGTGTACTTCGCATTAAAAGAAAAAGTGGATTGTTCCGCAGAAATTCGCAAGGCTTTTCCGGGATATGAGATTATCTATGGCGTGTTCAGTAAAAGCGGCTTTACACGGCGTATGCTGGATATTGCAAAGGAAGGTTCCGGTATTCTTCTGATAAATGAAGACGTCTTATATAAAGGATATAGTGCAAGTTCATTGGAATTACTTTAAAAAACCTCTCTTAGATCTCATTCCACTGTAGTTCT
>CALHIC010000156.1 GCA_938030845.1 uncultured Oribacterium sp.
GTTTTTATCGTCAAAAAGCTGATGGCAGTAGAGAATTTCTTTCTACCGATATTTATATGACAGATGATCAATATTGCTATTTAAAAATTGAAACCAACCCCTCGGCCCAGGATATCCAAAGTGGAAATGTTCTGGTAAAGGAGTCGGGAAATGCTTCCTTTGTGGTTGGACCAAGGAAAGCACTGGAAGGTGTCTATGATATTAATCGAGGCTATGCAATTTTCCATCCTATTCAAGTGATAGAAAAAAATGATGACTATCTCATTGTAGACTCCCACAGTAAAAACGGCATTTCCGTATATGATCATATTGTTTTACAAGGAAATATGGTCACGGATGGGCAGATTATCTATTGATTATGCCCTTTTACCCTGTAGCTGTATGAGAGCCTTAAAATATTCAGGTAAATTGATATTTTTTAAGCTTGACAATATCTTAAAATTGAGTAAAATAATCTTGTTTAATTAGACCAAATTGGGAGATCGATATGAGCTTTTTTAGCAATTTAATGAAGAAAATGAATTTGGATCGTGAAGACGAGTACGATGACTTAGATCAGGATTATGATTTTGAGGACGAGTACGAGGAAGAAGAGGAAGCAGCACCAAAGAGAAGCTCTTTCTTTGCCAGAAGAGAAGAGGAAGAGTCCTCTGAACCGAAGATTCGATTGTTTGGCAAGTCCAAAGAAAAGGCAGAGCCTAAATCAGCCAGCATGCAGGTTGTCATGATGAAGCCCAGCTCTTTGGGAGATGCAATCAACGTCAGTGATTATCTTTTGGATGGCACCTCTGTTTTATTGAATATGGAAGGCCTTCATACTGAAATTGCTCAGCGAATTATTGATATTGTTTCCGGAACAGTGTATGCCATTGGCGGAGATATCAAGAAGATTTCCACTTATATTTTCATCGCTGGCCCAGAGGATGTGGAATTATCCGGTGACTTTGCAGGAAGTGTATTCTCCTCTAATGCGGAGTATAACGGCATTCATCTGAATATGTAATCTCGTTTATTAAGGCATATCCTATGGGGTATGCCTTTTTTTGTCTTTCCGGAATTTCTGTCAAGCCCGGAAAGCTTTAATATTCTTATTTGTCTTTAAGTAATAGATTAAGGGGAAGAATTGGCATGAGAAAGTTAGACATTTATCAGGAAGATTCATTAATCTACAGTATTTTTTTAGAAAAGGATTTTTCGGCATTACCGGAGCGTTTAAACTCTGTATCTTCTAAAAAGAAAAAAGCGCTGATTGTAACCGACGCCCAGGTTGCTAAGCTTTTTTTGGAGGATTTAAAAAATACCATACAGGAATCTTTTTCCGCTATAAGCGTATGTATACTTCCTGCAGGAGAAGAGTATAAAGATTTGGAGCATATTCAAAAAATCTACCAGGCTGCTTTGGATATGGAATTGGAAAGAAAGGACATGATGATTGCCCTGGGTGGCGGTGTTGTGGGAGATATGACCGGCTTCGCCTCTGCAAGCTATCTTCGGGGAATTGATTTTATTCAGATTCCTACCACGCTTTTAGCCCAGGTGGATTCTTCCATCGGCGGAAAAACCGGAGTGGATTTTTATCATTATAAGAATTTAATCGGTGCCTTTCATATGCCTAAGCTGGTGTATTCCTCCATGCATTGTCTTTTATCTTTACCGAAGGTACAGTATGCCTCCGGTATGGGAGAAATTATAAAGCACGCTTTAATTCATAACGAAAAATATCTACCTTATCTCCTGGAGCATAAAGAAGCTTTGCAGGAGAGAAATCCTGAAATTCTCTTGGAAACGATTTATCAAAGTAATCGTATTAAGAAATATTTTGTGGAAAAAGATCCCTATGAGCATGGAGACAGAAAATTTTTAAACTTCGGTCACAGCTTAGGACATGCCATCGAAAAGGTTGCGGATTTTTCCTATAGCCATGGACAATGCGTTGCCTTCGGAAGCCTGATGGCGCTATCCCTTTGTAAAAATATTGCCAAAGAAGATATTTTAAAGGTGCAGGAGCTGATGGAAGATATGGGATTGGAAACCCGTTGCAAGGCTTTAAAGTATGAAGATATTTTTGAAGCCTTATCCAAGGATAAAAAACAAAAAAATCAGCATCTCCAATTTGTTTTGCTCCATCATCTTTGCAGTCCTTATATTGAAGAGGACATCAGTAAAGAACGCATTGAAGCGGTATTGAAGCAGTATATGAGAAGTGAGGGAGTATGAGTAAAAAAGGAACATCATGGATTGTTTTCTTCCTGTGCAGTGCCCTGTTGATTTTTCTGGATCAGTGGACCAAGGCATTGGCAGTGGAATATTTAATGAGCGGAAAAGAAATACAACTGATTCCCAATATTCTCTCCTTACTCTATGTGGAAAATGCCGGAGCGGCCTTTGGCATCCTTCACGGACAACAAATCATTTTCCTGCTCATTACGATTATTGTGCTGGCAGCTGTCCTGATTTTTTTTCACAAAATGCCGATAAAAAAAAGGTATCTGCCTTTTCTTTTTTCCCTTCTCTTGGTTTTTTCCGGAGCTATCGGAAATTGTATTGATCGACAAAGACAAGCCTACGTAGTGGATTTTATTTATTTTCGTCCCATCGATTTTCCCGTCTTCAATCTTGCAGACATCTATGTAACCGGGGCTTGTTTTTTCCTTCTGTTTTTATTCTTCTTTTACTATAAAGAAGAGGAGTTTTCCTTCTTGAAGGAGAAGAAATGATTTGGGAAGTTGCAAAGGAAGAAGAAGGACAACGTCTGGATAAATATTTGTCTGAACAGAAAGATCATGATTTCAGTCGTTCCTATCTGGGAAAATGTATTCAGGAGGGCTGTGTTTCTGTTAACGGAGAAAAAGCCAAGGCTTCTCTAAAGGTAAAGGCGGGAGACCGGATAGAATTTGATATTCCCGAACAAAAGGGTCCGGAGGTTCTTCCGGAAGCTATTCCCTTGGATATCGTCTATGAAGACGATGATCTTTTGGTGGTCAATAAAGAAAGAGGAATGGTTGTACATCCTGCAGCGGGACATTATAGCGGTACATTGGTAAATGCCGTGTTAGCCCATGCAGGCTCATCCCTTTCCTCCATTAACGGCGTGAATCGTCCCGGAATCGTCCATCGCATTGATAAGGACACCACAGGTCTCCTTTTAATCTGTAAAAATGACTTAAGTCACCAAAGTCTTGCGAAGCAATTAGAGGAGCATAGTATCACAAGACGCTATCATGCCTTGGTTTTTGGAAAAATCAAAGAGGAAGATGGCAGCATTTCCGCTCCCATAGGTCGGGATGAAAAAGACAGGAAAAAACAGGCCATATCTTATAAGCATGGAAAAGAGGCTGTAACCCATTATAAGGTTTTGGAACGTTTTTCCGATTCCACTTTGGTAGAGTGCCGTTTAGAAACCGGGCGTACCCATCAGATTCGTGTTCACATGAAAAGCATAGGGCATCCCCTTCTGGGAGATCCGGTATACGGATTGAAAAACAGAAAGGATGGGATTTCCGGTCAGGCCTTACATGCCATGATACTGGGATTCCAACATCCAAGAACCGGGGAATATATGGAATTTTCCGCTCCCTATCCTGCGGATTTTCAAGCCTTATTGGAAAAACTTAGAAAAAAAGGATAGTGAGAAAATGTTAAAAGAGTATTTCGAAAAAAGATAGAAGGATTTGCAAAGTTTTTGATACTTTAAAACAGCCGCGAAAAGTAGTAAGGGATAAATATCTTTATAAGGTATTTTTATAAGGTATTTTTATAGGCATTATTACAAGTAATGTAAAAACTTCATTTTAAGAAATAGAGTAGGGGATAAACACTTGTCAAAGAGTAGAAAGAAAAAAGTAAAATGGAAACCGGCTATAGAAAAAGCTAAGTTATTTTTGAAGAGCAAGAAGAAGGAAAGTTTTTTGCTCTTCTTTCTTTCTTTGTTTTTGATTTTATGCCTATCCATCG